>JALYQJ010000229.1 GCA_030855875.1 Acidobacteriota bacterium | reverse complement strand
AAGCGCGTCCGCGCTGCGTTATCACGATTGGTTCGTTTTCGCTTAAATCGCCCAAAATTTGTGCCGCCTGTCGTTGTAAATCCGTTACGGGAATAATTTTTTTCATATTCAATTGCGAGTTTGCATTTGTATTCAACATTGTATTTACTGTTGTTCTAAAAGTAAAGACGTTTTTTGTTTCACATTTCGAGCGATAGCTTTTATCATAATATCTATGAAATTACGCGCAGTTTTTATCGTGCTTTTCGCCATTTCGCTTTTCTCCTTAAAAATTTCAGCCGCTGAAACCGGGTATTTTTATCTGGCAAACGAGCCGCTGATTCGCATCGGTCTGGCGACGAACGCGGGCAGCGTTTCGATTACGACTGCCGATTCGCAGTTAATCGCTGTAAGTCCCGACGAGGCGAATAGGTTTTTGGCGACGAATAAAATTACGGTTTCGGCGCGTTCTTATCGTCCGCCGGAAATCGAGATTTACCGCTTTGAGATTCCGAATATTGAAACTCAGACGGAAGCCGACAATCTGGCGAAGGAAATACGCGAAGCGACGGGCGAAAAAGCGTTTGCGGGTTTGGATTTGAAAACTAATACGTGGCGCGTTGCAATCGGCGACGCGAAGGAAACTGTTGAAGAAGCCGATGAATACAAACTCGCCCTTGCCGATAAAGGTTTTGCTGATGTCGCTGTCGTTACCGAGAAAAAATTACAGCCGTCAAACGATGCAGTTGCACTCTCGCAGCAATTAAAATCCGGCGGAAAGTCGGAAGTCCGCAGTTTGATAAAACCGACCGGCTCGTCGCAACCCTTAAATGCGCCGATTGCGGCGAATTTGCGCGAGGTTATTGTTAACGGCGCGAGCGCAACAGCGAAATTTTCGTCCTTGAAATCAGTCGCATTCGGTTCGACGAACGAACGAGCAACTCCGGTTCGTCTAAACGGCAAAGCGTATCGCGGACGCATCGAGGTTTTCGTTAATTCACGCGGCACTCTGACGGTTGTCAACGTCGTTTCATTAGAAGATTATCTGCTCGGCGTTGTGCCGGAAGAACTCAGTTTGCCGTCGCTCGAAGCGCAAAAGGCGCAGGCAGTCGCAGCCAGAACTTACGCCGTCGCTAACGTCAACGGATTCGGCGCACAGGGTTTCGATTTACTGCCGACCATTCGCTCGCAGGTTTACGGCGGCGTTTCGGCGGAAAGTTCGATGGGAACAACCGCCGTTATGCAGACTCGCGGCATCGTCGCAACTTACAAAGGCAAACCGATAAATGCCTATTATACTTCGACTTGCGGCGGTCGAACGGAAAATTCCGAAAACATTTTTGATGTTGCCGAGCCTTATTTGCGCGGCGTTGAATGTTCTTTGGAAGGTCATCGTCATTTCGAGCCGTTTCTGATTAAAACCGTCAGAATTCCCGCCAAACTGCGCGACGAGCAAAATCTCGAACTCGTTCGCCTGATGTCTCTGTTCGCCGTTAACGGTTTTCAGCTTTCAACCGCGCAAATGTCCGACGATTGGTTTGAAGACGCGCCGACACAGAGCGAGCTTTCCAACTGGCTCAATCAAATAGCCGTCAAATTCGGCAAAACCTTTCCGAATGTGAATAAGGATTCGGCAAAACCGGCGGAGTTAGCCCGCATTTTGGCGCAGATGATTTACGGCGACGCTTATGCCGACACGCTGCTTTCCGAAGCCGATGTCAATTACCAGCTCGCGTTTGACGACGCGGCGGAAATTCCTCCGACGCGCCGTGCCGACATCGCAATTCTTATGCGCGACGGTTATTTCAGCGTTTACCCGGATTTGACTTTGAAACCGAACAAAGCGTTTTCACGGGCTAAAATGCTGCGTCTTATCGAACAGATTTATCGGAAAAAGAAATGGATGCCCGCGCTGCAAAGCGGCACGACGCAATCGAGCGAAAACGGAAGTTTAATCATCAAAAGCGGCAAAACAAATCGGCAGTTAATTGTGCGACCCGACGTTTTTCTGCTGCGGCAATTCGGCGACAGATTTTATCCGGTCAGAGAAACCGCTTTAATCGGCGGCGAAACGGTGAATTTTCAAACCGACGGAAGCGGCGCGGTCATTTATCTCGAAATTGAACCGGCAATTACGACCGCGACTGCCGAAAAAGCATCGCCATTTACGCTCTGGAATGTCAATCTCGCATCATCCGCCGTCGCGTTGCGCCTTTCGCGCTACGTTCGCGGCATCGGCACGCTTTACGATGTCAACATCAAACAAAAAGGCTTTTCGCGCCGACCGATTGAACTCGAAATTATCGGCTCAAACGGCATCAAAACCCTAAAAGGCGGAAAAATCCGTTCGGCTTTGCGGTTAAAAGAACAGCTTTTTGCCTTAAATAAAAGATACGATTCGTCGGGTAGAGTGATTTCCTATTCATTTACCGGGCGCGGTTGGGGACACGGCGTTGGAATGTGTCAATACGGAGCTTACGGACTCGGCAAAATGGGGCTGAAATACGACGCGATTTTGAAGCATTATTACACGGGAATTGATTTGACGAAGGCTTATTAAATAAACTGACGCAAACAAAAAATCTGTTTCAAAATCAGTATTTACAAATTGACCGTAAATTCCTCTTTTGAAACAGATTTTTGTTTATTTTTTACTTGATTAGTAACGGCGTTTTTTCTTGTTGATGCCGTAGGTATAAAGCGCGCCGCTTCCTGCGCCGATTAATGCACCGATTCCCGCGCCTCTTTTTCCTCTCAAGATACCGCCGAGCAATGCGCCCGCGCCGGTTGCGATGCCGACGTTAATCACGTTGCGGTGACGACGGTAAAAACTCGGACGACGGTAGGTAGAATATCCGCGAGTTTCGTAATACCGATTTGCCGAACTGGTTCGATAATATCTATTAGTTCGATAATTTCTGTTCGTTCTCGCATAATTTCTATTATACGAGGTTCTGCGGACGCTTCTGTGACGCGAGCATCCGTTATGAGCCTCAACCGATAGCGGAAGTCCGACCGCCAACACAAATAACATTACTAAACCGACCAAAAACTTTTTCATATTTCAAATTCCTTCCTTTATTTTTTGATTTCAATTTGGAGAGAGAAATGTGCTAAGTTTTGGAGAGAGTCAAATTTTAACGCGAGCCGAAGCTCTAAAAATTTTACTTGAGCGCATTTGTGATGACGGTAATTTTTCGCGGGTTGCAGGGAAATTTTAAAAAGAATGAAATTTATTCGCTATTCAAAATTCAAAGGGTTCGATGTTTCGGGCGTGAATCTCGGCGATTTGATGCAGTCGCTTTCGGATTCGCTGCTCGATTCGGGTTATAACGATGATTATTACTGGACGCGGCAGCGCAATGAGCCGGACGATTCCCTCGACGCGCTGCGTCAGGCGTTAATGCAGGCACTTCTCGAACAAGGTTTGCTCACCGAACAGCAAATCGAAGAAATGCTCGCTGAAAACGAAGGCAAATTCAGAGGTTCGCTGCTCGAAGAATTAGTCAATCAATTGATTGAAAGATTAGTCGAAGAAGGTTATCTAAATTTAAAGGAAGTCGAACAGCCGCAATCACAGCGTAAGCAACAAAACGGCGAAGGACGCGGTGAAATCGGACAGCCTTTGCCGCGCAACGTCAAATTTGAAGTAACGGAAAAAGGTCTGGATTTTCTCGGTTATAAAACTTTGCAGAAATTGCTCGGTTCGGTCGGCAAATCTTCAATCGGCAGACACGACACGCCGCAGCTCGATACGGGAATCGAAGCCGCTCTGAGTTCAAAACAATACGAATTCGGCGACACGATAAATCTCGACGTGAATGCGACGCTTTTGAGCGCAATTATGCGCGAAGGTTTGGGCGTTCCGCTCAATCTCGAATACAAGGATTTATATGTTCATCAGCAGGATTATCAATCGTCTTGCGCGACCGTCGTGATGCTCGACTGCTCGCATTCGATGATTCTTTACGGCGAAGATCGTTTTACGCCCGCCAAAAAAGTCGCGCTCGCGCTCGCGCATTTGATTCGCACACAATATCCGGGCGACAGCTTGAAAATCGTTCTGTTTCACGACGGCGCGGAAGAATTGCCGATTGCGAAACTGGCGACGACGCAGGTCGGACCGTATCATACGAACACGGCGGAAGGCTTGAAACTGGCGAGAAGAATCTTGAACGCGCAGCGCAAAGAGATGAAGCAAATCGTGATGGTAACGGACGGAAAACCGACCGCCGCTTTTGTCGAGCCGTCAAACGCCGCGTTTTTCAATCAAAGACGTTACTCGCAAACCGTCAAAAACGAAAAGAAAATGCTCTACAAAAACTCGATGGGCAACGATCCGTTCGTGATGGCGGAAACGATGAAGGAAGTTCAGGCGTGCCGCAAATCCGGCATTATGATAAATACGTTTATGCTGGCGAACGATTATTACCTCGTCGAATTCGTCAAACAAATGTCGGCGATGACCAAAGGCAAAGCGTATTTCGCCAATCCGAATAATCTGACCGAGTTCGTTTTGATGGATTTTATGAAACGCCGCACAAGCCGTGTAAAATAAACTTATGAATATTCAAACGATAAATCACGGAGAAAATCAGGTCATAATTTCCGCCGAAGATTTGCGGAAACTAATCGAAATCGCCGAAAAAGTCGAGCCGATTAAAATTGAGGAAAACGATTTTGACGACGCGGATTTGATGCGTCTGGCGGAAAGTAGCGGCGCGTTTGATTTTCTGCTCGCCGAAGAAGAAGACATTTACAGCATCGAAGATTTAAAGGTGCGCTACCGATGACGCGCGGGAGAATCGTCCTGACACCTTTTCCGTTTACCGATTTGACCGCTAACAAAGTGCGTCCGGCGGTTGTGATTTCTGATTCTTCGCGCGGCGGCGTAGATGTAATTCTGGCTTTTATCTCGACTGTTTTCGACGCGGCGAATTTATCGCCGACGGACGAGTTACTGCTTGATACGAGTCCTGATTTTGCATTGAGCGGACTAAAGAAAAGTTCCGTATTCAAAATGGATAAACTCGCCACTGTGCAGAAAAGTATCATTCTCGGTGAAATCGGCGAAGTTTCTTCGACGCTGCAAATCAAAATTGATGCGAAACTTAAAATTGCTCTTGATTTAAAATAAGAAACACCGGCAAAGCGTATTTCGCCAATCCGAACAATCTAACGCAGTTTGTTTTGATGGATTTTATGAAACGGCGAACGAGCCGCGTGAAATAAAGAAATGCTTTACAGAGAGTTACTCACAAATGAATTAAGAAATCAGCGCGAAGATTTTCAGAATTACGTGCGCGAACAGGCAGGCGATTTGAATTTTTATCTGAACGCTCTGCGCGAGATTGAAAAGCTGAATTGCGCGGAAATTGTGCAGCGATTGGCTCACGCGCAAAATGTCGGAGCGATTCCCGCCGACGAAATTGACCGACATAAATCCTTTACGTTTTCTTTTGAGCAGAATTGGGAAAATCACGAACAGGCGCGGGCGTGGGCGTTTGACATTTTGAAAAACCGGACGACTTTTGCCGCCGACGGCAGCCAGCTTTACGCCGAAAAGGAAACTTCTCTGCCGATTGCGGCGATTCAAATCGGCTGGTTTGAAAATCCGCACAACAGCGAATTCGGATACGAAAAAAACGCCAGATTTTTCGTGCTTTCGCCGGAAAAGCTGCTTTCGCAGGACGAACCCGTCGTTCCCGAAACCAAAGTCGGGCAATATCGTTTCGAGGCGGAAATTGATAAGGCGAAGGAATTTCTGGAAAAGAAAAGCGGCTGGCACGGGCGCGGCGAGAGAATGCCGCTCGCCTTTTACGACGGAACGCTTTTGTTGTCCACGCCGCATCCCGACACCGGATTGCAGGCGGCTTTTACCAATAAACTGGTCGAACTCGTCAATTTTTCAAAAGCGACGGAAGTTCCGATCATCGGTTATGTTGACCGCAGTTACGCGCGCGATTTATTGACGATGCTCGATAATTTCGCTCTTAAAACCGATACGGGCGTTAAAAATCTTCACGATTCGACGATTCTTCACCACGAAACCGAAAATTTCTCGCCGGTGCTTGAATCTTGGGGCGACCGCACTTGTTTTTGCTACTCAAACCGTCGCGGTTTGAGCGCGTTTCTCGACGCGCAAACCGGAAAATCTTCGGTCGGCTTTACCTATCTGCAAACGACAAGCGAATCCGCGCCCGCGCGCATTGACGTTCCGGCGTGGATTTACGAACAGGGATTTCTCGAAGAAGTTTTGGATACGATTCGCGCCGAATGCGTCATCGGTCTCGGTTATCCATACGCGCTTGAAACCGCCGATCAAACCGCGCTTATCACGATGCGCGACCGCGAAATTTTCTTAAGGGCTTTACAAGACTTTGCAAAAACGAATAATCTTAATTTTAGCGTGTCGCGTAAAAACGCGAGCAAAGGACGACGAAGATAATGCGAACGGAAAACGGAAAACGGAAAACGGAAAACGAAAGGCAAACTGATGACCGCCGACAGTTTTCCATTCTCGACTCCCGACTCTCGACTAATTCAGTTTGTCCGGCGTGCGGAGCACAGGCGCAGCGCGAATCGGCGCAATTTTGTCTGATTTGCGGAAAACTTTTACGCGAAGATTACGAGCCGCTCGACCGGCTTCGCGCGTCTTACGGTTTGCAGGGAAAAAACTTTGACTTTCAACCGAAAAAACACGAGGAAACCCTAAACTTGTTCGAGGAAAACAAAAACGCTGTTTCGCAAACGGCTTGGGCTTGTTTCGTTTATTCGCTGGTTCCTTATTTGGGAATTTTGTTTGTTCCACTTACATTATTGGTCGGCGGTTTCGGCTTCATCGTCGCACTTCGACAGCCCCATTTAGGCGGTCGCAAACTCTCGCTCGTCAGTTTTATTTTAAGTTTCGTCGTTCTCGCCGGACAGATTTTTCTGTGGTGGCTTTTATACATTATTCCCGAACTCGGAAGGCAGATTTAAAACAACGGATTAATGGGATTGGCACGGATTTTTAGGGGAAATTATTTTGGCGGAACCATTACTTTATAGTGATTTGACATATAAAATCATTGGATTGGCGATGAAAGTTCATCAAACGCTTGGAAATGGTTTTTTGGAAAAGGTCTATGAAAATTCGTTAATGATTTTGCTCAGGCGAGCCGGAATAAATGCCGAAAGACAAGTTCCAATAAAAGTATGGTTTGAAGGCGAGATTGTCGGAGAATATATCGCTGATATTTTGGTTGAAGGAAAAATTATTTTAGAGCTGAAAGCTGTGAGTGAAATAACGAATATTCATAAAGCACAAGTCTTGAACTATCTGAAAGCAACAGGTTTGGAAATCGCGTTAATTATAAATTTTGGCGGAAAAAGCCTCGAACACTTTCGTTTAATCAATCGGCTAAACCCGTCCGACGACACAAAAATCAATACGAATTGGATAAAATAATCGGCGTTAATCGGCGTTAATCCGTTGTTTATAAAAAATGAAAATTGCGAAGATTGTCAGTTCAAACTCACATATTGATTACGTCGGGCGCGTGATTGACGGTTTGGATTCAAACGAGCCGCCGACGGCGGAGGATTACGGTTTCGCGCAATTCGTGCGTTTGCCGTCGGAAAATGAAGAAGTCGTCGGCGTGATTTACAATTCGATGCTCGTCAACCCGGAATACACCAGTTTCGGTCCGCGTCTTTCGCCGAAACCGGAACTCGGCAGTTTCAGCCCGGATTATCTGAACGAACAGGGATTTTTGATCGGTATTTTGCTGCTCGGCACGAAAGGCTTGGACGACGCGATTCTGCACGGCGTTCCGCGCCGCGTCGTTCCCGCCGGACAGGACGTTTATAAAATTGACCGCGCACAGGTTAAAAAATTTCACGCTGACGAAAACGAATGTCTGCAAATTCATTATTATTCGCAAATCGTCGCTCACGCCGGACTTTTCGCCGTTCCGCTGCTCGAATCAATCATCGAACAGCTTTCGCTCGACTGCTCGGAGTCGGACAAACAACGTCTCGGCGTTTTAAAACAAACGCTGGCGTGGCAACGAACGATGGGCGGAATGCGTCTATAAGTTTGAATTCCAAATTTCAAATTCCACAAATTAAAAATATGAAAAAATTATTACTTACACTCGCATTCGGTTTGTTCGTTTCCGCCGTCACGATTTCGGCGCAGCCGCGTCCGGCGGAGAAAGTTCCGAACGCTTCGCCGCAAGCCACCGCGCCGGTTTCGGTTCAGGCAAAATACGAAGGCGGAATGTTTGGATTTGACGATAAAGAAAAAGGCTCACTCAAATTTGACGATTTGAACGAAAGATTCGTCTTTTTTGGCAAAGACGGAAAAGAGCAATTTGCAATTCCATACAACGCGATGCTTTCGGTTTACACGGGAAAGAAATCCGTGCGTTCAGCCGCCGGAACCGCCGTCAGCGTGATTCCGCTTCCGGGCGCGGGACTCGCCGGTTTGATTCGTGAAAAGCGTGAATATCTGGTGATTCATTTTTCCGACCCCGACATCGAAGTTCGCGGAGTCGCCAATTTCAAAATCGAAGGCGATCAAATGCGCGAATCCGTGATTCACACGCTCGGCGCAAAAGCGAAACTCACGAAGCGCGGTGACGCTTATATTCGCCCGCGCCCTGCGCCGAAAGTGGAATTTTAATAAGATTTAATCGTTAACTACTGTGATTGCAAAGAGTTTTGGTCTTTGGATTTTAGTTTTTGGTTTTTAGTTTTTGAAAGTTATTTTTACAAATTAATTTGTAATGGCGAACTAAATTACCAAAAATAAAAGACCAAAAACCTTTTGCAAATTACGTTAAATCGCCGAATTGATTCTGCAAAATTCCCGCAACCGTGATCGCCGCCGTTTCCGCCCGCAGGATTCTGCCGCCGAAAGTTACAATTTGAAAGCCTTCTGCCCGCGCCGCTTCGATTTCGGAATCTTCCCAGCCGCCTTCCGCGCCCGTGATCGCCGTGATATTTTTACCGGCTTTGATTTCCGCAAAACCTTCGCCGCCGCGCTCGGCAAACAAAATTTTCGCGTCATTTGATTGTAATTCGATAAAATTTTCAAACTCGAAAAGCGTTCCGATTTCCATTAGTTTCGCGCGACCGGATTGCTTGGCGGCTTCGAGCGTGATTTTCCGCCATCGCTCCGATTTTTTTTCAAAGTCTTTCGCGTCTCTGATTTTTATATCACAGCGTTTCGTGAGAAGCGGGACGATTTTCGTAACGCCTAATTCGACCGCCTTCTGGACGACCAAATCGAATTTTTCGCTTTTTAAAAGTGCGACCGCGAGAGTCAAATTCAATTCCGATTCAGCGGCGGGCGGCGCGATTTGGTTTTGAATTTTCAAAGCGGTTTCTTTTTTATCGGTTTGTTCGATTTCGCATAAAAATTCTTTGCCTTCACCGTCGAAAACCTGCACGACCGCGCCTTCGCGCAAACGCAAAACATCGCGCAAATGTCTGGTTTCGTGCAAATCGAGCAAAACCGATCCGCTTTGAAATTGTGTCGGCGAAGCATAAAATCGGCGCATATTTTTTTACTTATTTTTTAGATCATTTTATCTGAATTTTCTTTACCAACACCATCATCGGTGCTGTTTTCTACGAATTTGCTCTTAAAATCTTTTGAGTTTTGTCTTAAAACAATCCAGTTATCAAAAATTTCAGGACTTTGCAGCCAAATCGTAAACCATTCGGCAATTTCAGATTTTTCGGCGCGTTTCGTTTCGTCAACTTTCGGGTTTTTGCCGATCATTTGCGCCCGGTTTTTTCCTTTCAACGCCGTTTCGCGCACGAGCCGCAAGCCTTCTTTATCTTTTTCGCGGAGAAATTTCTGCCGCAGATTCTCCAGATTCCGTATCGAAACGATTGTTTGTTTGAAATCCGAAAACTTCAAAATATTGCGAAACATCGCGTCATACGGCGATTCGAGCCGGCGCTGAACATCAAGTTCCAAAATCTCGGCGTGGCGCAGTTCTGCGCCTTCGTCTGCCAGAAGTCGCGCGATAATCATCGGCAAATCAACCGCGCTCGAACCGAACCGCACCCGGACTGCATCTTCAACCGCCACAATTTCCTTCGCACCAACCGATTCGCAATCGAGCGTTTCCCAAACTTCGATTATCAAATCATTTTTTGTGCGGGATTTATACATAAAAGTTTCTTAAAGTTGACAAATAGTTGCAGGAAGTTGGCAGACAGTTGCAGAAATTTAATAGAACTACTTGTAACCGCTTAAAACTATCTGCCCACTATCCGGCACTCTGCAACTTTCTGTCAACTTTACGTCGGTAATAGACAAAAAAGGTTGAAGAACTTTCTAAAAGCCTTCAACCTTTTTTATTTGACTTATTAACAAAAATTAATGCGTGTCGTAGCTGGCGACCGGAAAGTCACTCGGCAGTCCCCATTTAGTGACCGATACGACAAAGTCTGAACTGCGTAGAACGTAAAACTCCCCTGTGGTGTCGCGCCAGATAGCAACATCGGTTTTACCGTCGCCGTCATAATCGTTTTGAACATTCAAATCCGAACCCGTAGTACCGAAAGTCCGGGCAACAAAACCATCGCGGCTTTGTAAGATATACCAAACAAGATTAGAAGTAGGAGTTGCGCCTTCACGAACTACCGCGATGTCGGTTTTACCGTCACCGTCATAATCACCCGGAACAATCAGGTCATTACTAAATCCAAAAGGGACAACGGTTAAACTATTATTACTGCTGTTTTGAATGTAAAATGTTGCTTGCGAGGTTGGAGTTGAGCCGGGACGCTGAACGGCAAGGTCGTATTTTCCGTCCCCGTCATAATCTCCGGGCGCAGTAAAATCGGTGGCGAGTCCAAATGGTACGCCGGAAAAACCGCCGTCTGAACTTCTTAAAACATACCAGATCAGCGCACCGTTTGAACGCCGGACAACCGCCAGATCGGTTTTGCCGTCACCGTCGTAATCACGTCCGACCGGCTGATCGCCGGAAATACCGAAACTAATTGCGGTAAAGGTATTATTTGAACTATTCAAACGATACCAGGCTCCGTTCGTATCGCGCCAGACGGAAATATCACCTTTTCCGTCGCCGTCGAAATCGCCCGGAGCCATAAAATCTTCGTTCGGAAGACCGAATGCTTGAGCAGAATTTCCGCCGCCGCTTTTTAATGTATAGAAAACGGAATTGCTCGAACGATAGACCGTAAAATCAGCTTTGTTATCGCCGTCCGTATCAACTGCTTTGCGTAAACCGACCTGTGCAAAAGTTGAAGTTGTCAAAAGTAACGCCAACGCAAAAACTACGCTGAATTTGCCGCTAATGGTCAAAAAAATCTTCATTTAAATTTCCTTTTTGTTAAAATCTGATAAAAGGGTCTGAAAAATATTATGTCAAAAGTAAGAGAATGTTTCAATATACTACTTTTGCCGCCGACAATGCAAGAAAATCAGCCGTAAAAGATTCACGTATAAACAATCCGACTTTTTGATTACTCTTCGATTAGAACTAAACCTTAGACGCGCTCAATCTATAAAAAGTTGGAAAAGCCTTCGCGTCTTACACAAATTAAATTCTCGATTGCCGAACGGTAAAAGTTTGACCGGCAATCGTAATCGTGCCGTTGCGCGTAATTGTCGGATTGAGCGTAACCCGAAAACTAATCGTGCTGCCGCCGCTCAAAGCGTCGGCTCCGCTAATCTGAATCCATTTCGCGTTGCTTTTAACCGAGAAATCGCAATTCGATGCGGCGGTGATGGTTATCGTAAAATATCCGCCTTTGGTCGGAACGGTGATCGAATCGTTTGCCATTGCATAAGTGCAAATCGTTTGATTTTGCAAAGCCCTCGCCGCGTTTAATCTGCCGCCGGTTTTGACGATTCCGCTCCATTGCGGAAGCACGTCAACCGTGTTCATCAAAGTCGCCTTTAACGACTGCGCCGATAAATTCGGATTGTATGAATAAAGCAGAGCCGCCGCGCCCGCCGCGTGCGGTGATGCCATCGAAGTGCCGCTCAGCGTTGCATAATTTAACCCGGACGAATGAGTGCTTAAAATACTCGAACCGGGAGCGGCGAGGTCAACGCTGACCGCTCCATAATTTGAGAAACCGGAACGCAAGTCACCGGCGGTCGAAGCGGCGACCGCCAATATGCTCGAACTCGTATAACTTGCCGGATAAAACGGTGTGTTGTCATTGTTTGCCGAATCGTTCCACGCCGCGAAAACATTCAGAATTCCGGCGTTTCCAAGCGCGTCAATCGCTTCTTTCGTCGCTTGATCGTACCCGCAAGCCTCGTTGCAGCCGCCGTATGAATTATTCGTCACGCGGATATTCACGCCGCGATTCTTCATCATTCGGACGTAATTGTAAGCGTTGATGAGCATCGCCGAAGTCGTGTCCGTCCCGGTCGGACTGTAAATTTTTATCGCCATCAGACGAACATTCCAATTAACGCCCGTCACGCCCAAAGCATTATTGCCGACCGCCCCGATTGTTCCGGCAACGTGCGTTCCGTGTCCGTTTTCGTCTGCCGGATCCGAATCGTTGTAGCGAAAATCGTAGCCGTAGAAATCATCCACAAAACCGTTCCCGTCGTCGTCAACACCGTTTCCGTTAATCTCGCTCGGATTCGTCCACATATTCGCCGCCAAATCCTCGTGATTATATTTAACGCCCGTATCAATTACGGCAACGACAGTATTTGCGCTTCCGGTCGTCAAATCCCAGGCTGCCGGCGCGGAAATTTTCTGCAAGCCATACATTGAAGAAAACTGCGGATCATTAGCTGTGGCAAGCAGATGATAGTAATAGTTCGGCTGTACCGATTCGACTTCAGCCATATTTTCATACTGCGCTAAAGCTCGCTCGACCGACAAACTTTCGGGCAATTTTACTCTTTGCCAGTTTGAATCGGCAAACTTTTCGACAACCCGCGCACCTGTTTGCCCGTTCGTGCGCGAAGCCGTTTCCGCCGCCTTTGCGCTTTTGTATTTTATGAGCAGTTCGCCGTCGGCAAATGTGTTTGCAGAGTTTTGCGCCGAGGTAATATTTACCGCTGCCGCGATAAAAGCGAAACAATATAGAATTTTAACAACTTTCATAATTGATTCAGTAACCGAATTTTTAATCTTTTAAAAAATTAAAAATTGAACAAAAGAATACACGAATATCTCTAGATTATATTTTTTCTAGAAAGAGAATACAATTTTTAGGGGAATTATTGAAAAGAAAGTGAGTGGGGCGGCTAGTGGGAATCGAACCCACGACATTCGGTACCACAAACCGACGTTCTAACCCCTGAACTATAGCCGCCATAACTTACAAATTAACAAAGACGTGCCGCTTTATAACTAAATTCCGCGGCGGACTTATGACGATGACAATTAGCGCAAAGCACATCGCATTTTTGTATTTCCAACTTGAATTCGTTCCCACAAAGAATTGAAAACAAGATTTGAAATATTTCCGGTTTTCCCGTTTCGATCACGATGGTCAAACTCCAAAACGACCGGATCGCATTTTCTGCAAACTATGCAGGGATGATGTGCCAAATAATCAAATATCTTTCGAGCATTCTGCTGACGAATTTTTCGGCGGTTCGTATTATGACTATCCCGATAGTGCCGACGATTTTCACGATACCGAACGTCCCAATTTGCCTTAAAACACGCCCGACACATCAGGAAGCACGTCCGTCTTTAGCAATCTTCTTCGCCGGAAACAAGAGCAATTTTTTTTTATAAAGACACTTTGTGCAAACTTTTGTTTCGCTTTCTAACATAACACAAGAGCGTTTTTTCAGCAAAAATTATAGACAAACGAAAATTCAAAATCGAGTAATGCCCCCGGCACGACTTGAACGTGCGACCCACAGCTTAGCTTACCTCACTTGGTTTCCCAAGCCACATTTCCCGAAGAAAATGGTTGAAAGTCTGGACTATATCTTAGACATTTCAGTCTGAGTGCGTATAGTCTCTACGGACCGATTTTGAAAATTTGAAAAATTCAAAAAATTCCCTCGGTGTTGTCATAGAAATCTTTCGATTCCCTTAGATATTCACCGATATAGCACTCTCCACTGTGCAAGTTACTAATTCCCCGCACAGGCTCCTTGTTTAGTTAAAGGCTGTTGCTCTATCCAACTGAGCTACGGGAGCATAAAAAGAACGAATGAAAATCTTAACGATTGGAAAGTTACAAGTCAAACTCTCTGCCAGATAAACACGCACAGCGCGATGATTAAACCGACGATTAAAGGCGTGAATGAAATTACCGTAATCCAAGCTGCTTCGTTTTTGAATGTAAATTTAGCCGGTTTCATTTTGTCTTTCACGCACGATTGCGAGCATTTGTTTGTAAACTTCCTGCAAATCGAGTTCGCTGGTATCAATCACGACGGCATCGCCCGCAATCGCCAGCGGCGAATCTTCACGGGAAACATCGCGTTCGTCGCGCTGATTGATTTCCGTCAGAGTTTGCTCGTAAGTCGAATCGCGTCCGGTTTCCAAATCTTCCTGAAAACGCCTTTGCGCTCTGGCTTCTGGTTTCGCTGTCAGAAAAAATTTCACGTTCGCGTTCGGAAAAACGACCGTTCCAATGTCGCGTCCGTCAAGCACCGCGCCGTTTTTTGCAGTTTCGCCGAGTGTGCGCTGATGTTCGACTAGAATTCGCCGAACTTCCGAAATACCTGAAACAATCGAAGCCGCCTGACCGATTTCATTCGTGCGAATTTCCGCCGAAACATCTTTGCCGTCGAGAAAAATCTGTAGTTTTTCGGGTTCGCCGACCAGTTCGATTATCGAGTTTTCGGCGATTTCAGAAACTTTTAATTTGTCGTCAAAATTTATCTTTCTGTTGACAACAGCCAGCCCGACGGCGCGATACATCGCGCCGGTGTCGAGATAGAGCAGATTCAAATTTTTAGCTAACATCTTGCCGAGCGTGGATTTTCCCGCGCCCGAAGGTCCGTCAATGGCGATTATCATTGAGTTTTAGTTTATTTGATTTCGGAGATTCTGTCTAAATCAACAAGAAGTTTGAGGTTTTTGTTTACTTTTCAGATTTCGTGCTTAAATTTTCGGTAAAATTCGGCAATCGAATGAATTTGTTTTCGCAGATTTCTTCGACTTTTCAAAAAATTTCTTACCGAAAAAAATTTCTTATCGAATATAACGGCAAATCAAAAACTCGACGCAGATTTTTCGCTGTGCGTCGAGTCTTCACGAATACGGTTTATGAAGTTTGAATCTTACGGATTCGATTTTCTGAAAACCTTAATCGCGCGGTCGGGATAATCGGTGATAATTCCGTCCAAATCGAACTTTTTCATATTTTCCAGATCGGCGATTTCGTTGACCGTCCACGGCACGATTTTGATGTTGCGCTCGTGGCAATAGCGAACGGTCGCCGCGTCAACCAGCGAAAAATGCGGGCTGTAAGCGTCGGGCTGAAAACCGAGATTTTTCAGATTTTTTTCGATGCCGTCTTTATTCGAGACTAATAAAGCCAGCGGCAATTTGACATTCATTTTGCGAAGTTCCCGCAGCGGTCGCGCGTCGAACGATTGGATTATCACGTTTTTCTGCATTTTATTCGCCAAAACTTCGTCGTAAACCATTCGGGCAAAAACGGCGGGTGTCGGGTGAAAAATGTCGTCGCCCGCCGGATTCGATTTTATTTCGATGTTGTATTTGACGGGTTTTAGCTTATTTTGGCGAACGTATTTTCGTGTTTCCGCGAAAACATCTTTCAGCAAAGGTTTATGAACCTTCATTTTACGCTGTTCCGGGAAATTTTTATTTCCCGGACTCCCGACATCGTAAAGTTTGATTTCGGCGTAACTCATTTTGTAAATATTGTGTTCCTTTTCCCGTTCGGCGGAAATCGGTTTGCCGTTTTTATCGAGCGAAATAACCGACGAAAACCAGGGTTCGTGCGATACAACGATTTTGTTGTCAAGGCTGATAACAACATCTAATTCGAGTGTATCCACGCCGAATTCCAACGCTTTGATAAATGACGGAATCGTATTTTCGGGCAGCCAGCCCCGCGCTCCGCGATGTCCTTCGATTTCAACCGGCGGCGCGGTCTGGGGAAAAGCGTTGAGTGTGAACGATAGCAAAACGAGTAAGATAAGCAAATTTTTCATAGTTTTTTGATAAGTGAATTTTTTCAAAAGTAGAAAAAACAGAACGCGAATTCGGCGGATTATTTATTCAGCTTCAACCGGTCGAAAGACAGTTTAATCCGCGGTATCCGCGTTCTGATCCTATTTTTCAAACGAACTCTAAAAATAGAACTTCAAGGCAAGCTGAATCTGCCGCGCCGGAAACGTACTGTTAATCGTTCCGAACGCCGCGCTATTGATGTCCGGGTTCGCCGCTTGAAAATTCGTGCGGTTGAACAAATTGAAAAACTCGGCGCGGAATTCGAGCCGGGTTTGTTCGTTTATCGGCAGACGAAACTGTTTATGAACGCCTAAATCGAAGTTAAAATAACTGTCGCTGCGGGCGATATTTCGTCCCGCGCTGCCGAACGGCGCGGTAACGGGCGGCGCGGCGAGACACGAGCGGACAAAATAATCGCGCGTCGGATTTGCCCGGTCGCCGCGATTTATCGGGTCGCACAAAACATTCGGGCGCAAAGCCACGCCGCCTAAAAATGACGGCAGATTGTTCGTCACCGGCGAAGGACCGTAACGAAAATTTATCGGCTGCCCGCTCGTCATCGTGTTCACGCCGCTCAACGTCCAGCCGCCGATGAC
>JALYQJ010000217.1 GCA_030855875.1 Acidobacteriota bacterium | reverse complement strand
GGACAGCGTTTTGCGGCGCAGAAGCGACGGCGCGATGGTGCGCGTGATGACTTCGGTCGGCAGCGACGAAGCCGCCGCAACCAAAGCCGCCGTTGATTTATCCGCTCAAACCGCCGATCTTCTTTTTGCTTACATTCCTGAATAAATATCTTTGTAAATGCCGGAAACTGTGCTAATATCCCGACTTGTCACTCAAAAATAATTTTTAACTGCGCCGGAAATGAGCGGACTTTTACGCAGAATCCGGGCTGGGAAAACCTGAAATCGTAAATTTTTCTGAAATCTACGGACGATTAAAAGTTTTTCTTGATAGCCGATTAAATCGGCTGCGACTGAAATTACAATTGACAATTAAACTTTTCCTGTGAATCTTCAAAAAAGTTTGCCCTTTTTTGAAGATTAAACAAAAACTTTTTCACGCCTGATGGATTCGCGCGGTCGTTGCCCCGATTGCTGAATCCGTCAGGCGGGAATTCTCACGGGCGAAGTGTATTTTCACTTATTTTTACCGACTTGTATTAAAATGATTAATAGAGAGTGCCAAAATTTTCCTTTCCGGTTTTTTCTCCTGACCGCTTTGTGCGGCTTGCTTCTTCTTTCCGCTTCCTGCGGACAATCCAAAGATACACATCTCGCCCGCGGCGAAGAATATTTGCAAAAGCGCAAATTTCACGAAGCCGTAATGGAATTTCGTTCCGCCGTCGAAATTGATAAAAATTCGGCGCAGGCGCATTGGGGATTGGCTCGCGCACACGAAAATCTCGGACAATTTACCGAAACGCTCGACGAACTCCGCAAAACCGTCGAACTCGCGCCGGAAAATCTCGAAGCGAACGCCAAACTCGGCAATTATTTTCTGCTCACGCAGCCGCCGATGATTGACGAAGCTGCGAAAACTCTCGAACAAATATTCGCCCGCGACGACAAATTTATCGAAGGTCATATTCTGAAAGCGTCAATTCTGGCGGCGCAGAAAAAGCCCGATGCGGAAGTCGTCGAAGTTCTCAATCAAGCCATTGCTCTTAACCCGAACCGAACCGAATCGTATTTGAGTCTGGCGCGCTTTTTTATGTCGAAGGACAAAGCGGCGGAAGCCGAAGGCGCAATCAAAAAAGGCATCGCGGTCAATCCGAACGTCGCCGCCGGTTATGTCGAATACGGCAGATTTCTCGATTACGCCAATCGGACGACCGAAGCCGAAGCGCAATTCGTCAAAGCGACCGAAGTCGAACCGAAAAACATCGAAGCACGTGAAGCGCAAGCCGAATTTTATCTGGCGGCGCGGCAATATGAAAAAGCCGAAACCGCTTACCGGGAACTCGTCCAAATTCAGCAAAACAGCCCGGAAAGCCGTCTGCAATTGGGAAACTTTTACGCTGTCATCGGACGCGAAGACGAAGCGTTGAAAGTTTTCAGCGAAATTTTAAAGGACGCGCCGGAATATGTCCGCGCCCGTTATCGCCTCGGCGAAATTCATCTCGACCGCAAGGAAACCGACAAGGTAAACGAACAAATCGAAGTTCTTCTGAGCATCAACGACGACGACACGGAAGCATTGATGCTTCGCGCCCGCGTCAAATTGCAGGAAAACAAAGCCGAAGAAGCGGTCAAAGATTTGGAAGAAATTCTGAAAAAACTGCCGAGCCAGAAGGACGCGCTGTTTTATATGACGCAAGCCCGGCTCGCGCTCGGACAAGTTGATCAGGCGCGAGCTTTTATCGGCGATTTGGAAAAATATCATCCGAATTTCTTAAAAACGAAACTGCTGAAAATTCAGGCGGCGTTTTCCGGCGGCGAATCCGAAGCGGCTTTAAGACTGGCGAACGAACTTTACGAACTCGCCGGAAATTCCTTTCCGAATGCAGAAACCGACGCGCAGGATTTACAGGAATTGCGCGTTCGAGCGAAATCGGCTCGCGGTCTGGCGTATCTCGAACTCGGCAAAATCGCCGAAGCGAAAACCGATTTGCAGGAAATCGTTAAATTGTCGCCGAATTCTTCCGGTGCGTTTGTCAATCTGGCAAAGGTTTACGCGGCGGAAGGAAATCTCGCCGAAGCATTAAATCTTTACGAAAAAAGTTTAGCCGCCGACGGCAAGAATTTCGACGCTCTGGGCGGCGCGGTCAACGTGTTGATTCGTCAGAAACAAACCGTACAGGCGCACGGTAAAATTGATCAATCATTACAGCAAAACGCCGGAAAAGCGGACGTGTCGGCGGCTCTGCATTACCTGAAATCGCAGATTTACGCGGCAGAAAATAACGCGGAAGCGGCGGAAACCGAGCTGAAAAAATCAATCGAAGCCGATGAGAATTATTTGCCCGCATATTCGGGTTATGCCGCTCTTCTGGTAAGGCGAAACCAAACGGACAAAGCTGTCGAACAGTATAAATTGATAGTTGAGAAAAAACCTTCAGCCTCTGTTTATACCTTGCTCGGAATACTGGAAGATGGTCGCGGAAATGCGCCGGAAGCCGAAAAAAATTATCGCAAAGCATTGGAGATTACGCCCGACGCGCCGATTGCGGCAAACAATCTGGCGTGGCTTCTGGCGGAGAATCAGGGAAATTTGGACGAAGCATTAATGTTGGCACAAAAATCGGTCAGTCAGATTCAAAACTCAGCCGGTTTTTACGACACGCTCGGGTGGATTTATTACAAAAAAGGTTTATACACGCCCGCCGTCGAGCAGTTGAAAAAAGCCGTCGCGCTCGACGAAGCCGAGTCTCAAAAAGCCGGAAAAGCCGGAAATTCGGCGTATCGTCTGCGTTTGGGAACGGCTCTGGCTTCGGCGGGCGATAAGTTGTCGGCACGGCGCGAAGTCGAAAACTCTTTGCAGAACGCGGGAAATTTAAGTCAAAAAGACGCACAGGAAGCGAGAAATCTTCTGGCGACTCTTTAAATTCAGAGAATTAACAGGAAGTTAAGAAAATGTTTACATTAGGGATTGCGGCGGATGTTTCAAATAATAGTTTGCTTTTAGGATTTATGCCCGAATCGCTCGGTCTGCTTGTTTTCGGGTTTATTTTAATCGCTTTTGCCGTTTCATTGCGTTGGATTTTCAATCGTCAAAAAGCGGAAAACGACGGGAAAAATTACGACAAAAAAGGCATAGTAAATTCATTTGAAGGAAATTAAAGAAGATGAGCGCAGAATTCAGACAAAGAACGGCGGGCGAATTTATCAAAATGCTGAAGCGGCAAAAATGGCTGATCCTTTTGCCGGTTATCACGATGACGGCGGCAATCGGATATGTCGTTTACAAATTGCCGAGCGTTTACGAATCGAGAACTCTTTTGACGGTAAAACCGCCGACGATTTCCGACAAAGTCGTGCAGTCTCTGACCGACGAAGATTTAACGCAGCGGCTGCAAACTATTAATCAGGAAGTTTTATCGCGTTCTTCGCTCGAACCGATGATTGCCAAATACGATCTCTTTAAACTCGAACGAAACGCCGGAATGCCGATGGAATTGATTATCGAAAAGATGTCAAAAAATATCGTATCGGAAATCGAAAAAAGCGACGACGAGCGAAAAGTGGCGGCGTTCAGTATCAAATACCGCGACCGAACGCCGGAAGCGGCGCGAAACGTGACGGCTGAAATCGCCAGCAAATACGTCAACGCGCAGGTTATCGCCTCGACGCAGACGGCGGAAGTGACCAGGGAATTTCTCGATAATCAGCGAAATTTGAAAAAAACCGAACTCGACCGTTTGGAAAAGCAGAGGCTCGATATAATGATGCAGAATGTCGAAACTCTGCCCGATTCGCAGCAGGGTTTGATCGCGCAACTACAAGGGTTGCGCCAACGCGAAGATACGATTGCCAAAGAGAAGGAAACTTTGATTACCGAAAAGGGAAGGCTCAACGACAGCGTTCGCGCTCTCAACAGTCAGGCGAGAATCATCGAAGATTACGGCGAAAAGGAAACGCAGGACGCAACCCGTCAAGCATCAAGAATCGAAGACACGCCGGCGTATGCCGCGTTGATTCAAAAACGCGCCGAACTGACCGCGCGGCTCGAAAAATTAAAAGCTCAATACCGCGAAAAACACCCGGAAGTTGTTGATACGAAAACGCAGATTGATAAAGTCAACGATGAACTCGTGGCACTGGCGACAAATACCGACAAAAGAGTCAAAGAAGCCAATCAATCGAGTTTGCGAAAAGCTCAGTTGCAGAAGCAGAATCTGGAAATAGAAAGACAGAAAGCCGAAAGCCAGATGGCGCAGATTGACGGGCAGATGCTTTATAAAAACTCCGAAATGCAGCAAACCGCCGCGCAAATTACCATTTTGGAAGCGAAAATTAACCAGATTCCGAACGTCAAAGTCGCGCTCGAAGGCGTTAATAATCAATATCAATCGGCGAAAACAACTTATGACGATCTTTTGAAAAAAACCAACGACGCTTCTTTGCAGGTTGACCGCGAATCGAACGCGCAGGGCGAAACGATAAAAGTCGTTGACGCGGCAAATCTGCCGTCGTCGCCGGTCGCGCCGAAACGCGCGATGCTGACTTTATTGGGCGCAGGCATCGGTCTTGTGATCGGTTTATTTTTAGCGGCGGTTTTTGAGCTGCCGCGCATTTTCAAAATTCAAAATATCGAAGATGCCAAACATTACACCGGACTTCCGGTTTTGGCATCGGTTCCTCCGCTTCTTTCGCACGACGAAAAAGCGTGGCAAAAGCGCGTCCGCTGGCTCAAATTGATGGCGGGATTCGCCGTCGCAATCGGAATCATTCCGCTGATTGCGATGGCACTTCAGGCAACGCGCATTTTTGAGCTGATGGTTTCTTAACAATTTTGGATTTTAGATTTTGGATTTTGGATTTTTCAATCTGGAATCTGGAATCTGGAATTTGAGTGAGGTAAAAATGTATAAAGAATTTTTCGGATTAGAAGATATACCGTTTACGTTAACGCCCGACCCGCGTTTTATCGTGTTTACGCCGAGTTATAACGAAGTTTTGGCGAGTCTCTATTACGGGTTGGAAAACGCCAAAGGTCTGATCGTTTTGACGGGCGAGGTCGGCACGGGGAAAACGACGGCTTTAAGATGGATTCTGCGGCGGCTCGATTCGAGCGTTCTGGCGGCTTACGTTTTCAATCCGCGGCTTTCGGTTGATGAATTTTATCATCAGGTGACGCAGATGCTCGGCATTAAAGACTGGTCGAATAAAGCCGAGCTTCTTCAAATAATGGGCAGAGTTTTGCAGGAAAGACACGCTCGCGGTTTGCGGACGGTTTTGATTATTGACGAAGCGCACGAGCTTTCCGACTATGTTTTGGAAGAAATCCGGCTGTTGATGAATTTTGAATCGGACAACGCCAAACATCTGCAAATCGTTTTGACCGGGCAGCCCGAACTGCGCGAAAAACTCAATCAGTCGAATCTGCGCCAGTTAAAACAGCGCGTCGCGCTCCGCTGCCGGATGCACACGCTGCCGAATGTTGACGAAATTGAGCGTTACATTACCGAACGGCTTTTAATCGCCGGAGCCGACCAGCCGAATATTTTCACGCCCGGCGCGATTGATTTTATTTTTCAATGCTCGGAAGGTATTCCGCGTCAGATCAATAATTTATGCGACAACTCGATGCTCGCGGCATATGCGGCGGGCGAGCAAATCATCGGCAGAGGAATTGTCGAAGAAGTCGCCGATAATCTCGATTTGCTTCCGCGCCGCGACAATCCGGCGGCAGAAAATGTTTTGGAAAATGTGCCGGGCGGCAGCATTTTGACCTTAGAAGCTCGTGAAGAATTGTGGAGAAGTCAAAGTTATGCTCCTCCTCCGCCGAAAATGCTTCAAAGCGAGAAAATGAACGGTAACTCGAACGGTAACTCGAACGGCGGTTCAAACGGAAAACGTCCGTCGAGTAATAATTTCGACGACGACGTGAATCTGGAAATCGGCGGTTTTTACTAAAAAGTCTTAATCGTGATTTTACTCAAAACTGGAATTTAATTCTCAAATTGAATTTAATGCGGAGCGTTTATGAGCATTCTGAAAGCATTACAAAAAAAACAAACCGAGCGCGGTTACGAAGCGGAATTACCGTCGAACGGAACGGTTGTGCCGTTCGGCAAAAGCGGTAAAACCGCAATCGCGCCGCCTGATTTATTTGCCGATACAAGTCTTAAAATCGGCACACCAATATCGGCGTTCAATGGGCAGTCGGATTCAATGGTCGGGACGGCACTCCCTGATTTGGAAACGATAAAAATTGCCGGGGCAACTTTGAACGCTGTCAGCCCGACGCGCCCGACTTCAACAAGTCTGCCTGAATTCATCAGTTGGAATGTTGAAGCCGAGCGCGTCGAGCCTCGACTCGTAGCGATTACGCATCCGCATTCGAGTTATTGCGAAGAATACCGCAGTCTCAGAACGCACGTTCTGCATAAAAGCCAGAAACAGAAATTGCAGTCAATCGTCGTCGCCAGCATCAATCCGAGCGAAGGAAAATCAATCACCGCGCTCAATCTTTCGTGGCTTTTGGCGCAAACCGACGGCGTGAAATGCTTGATTATTGACAGCGATCTGCGAATGCCGAGTCTCGCCGATTATCTCGGAATCGAAACCGATAAAGGACTTTCCGACATTCTGGCAGAGCGGGCGAGTTTGAAGGATTCAATTATCCGGCTCGAACCATCGGGACTTCACCTGCTTCCGGGCGGCGAAGCCCGCAACGATGTCGCCGAACTGATTTCCGGTCCAAAATTTAAAGAAATACTGCGCGAAGCCCGCGATATGTTCGATTATGTAATTATTGACGCGCCGCCGCTCAGAATTTTCACCGACGCGACGGTTTTGATAAACCACGCCGACGGCGCGATGCTCGTCGTTCGCGCCAACAAAACCCGTTACAGCGATCTCGACCGAATTATGGAATCTCTGCCGCGCGAGAGAATGCTCGGAGTCGTTCTCAATCAATCGGAAGACGTTTTAGAGGAAAGCCATTACAACTACGGTTATTACGGCAAAAAGAAGGAATAAATTACGAATTTCAAGTTGCGAATTACGAATGAGAAACAATCTTTGATTTTACTGTTCTTACAAAATCGAAAGTCGAAGGTTAACATAAATCAACCGTAATTCGTAATTCATAATTCGTAATTCGTAATCGAAAATGGACGGAACACGATTTATCCCGCGCACAATTTGGCTGATATTAGCAGACACCGCGTTTATCTACGGCGGGATTGTTCTGGCTATGTATGTGCGTCTGGGTTTTTCCGGTTCCGAATATCAACTGAATGACAATAGCGGCTGGCTGAAAATTGCGTTCGCCACATTTGTTTGTCTTTTGATTCTTTATTTTTACGATCTTTACGATTACACCGTAATGGGCAACCGGCGCGAATTGATGCTGCGCCTTGTTCAAGCCTTAGGAATCGCCTGGGTTTTGCTCGCGCTGATTTTCTATTTTGTGCCGCCGATGCTGATCGGGCGCGGCGTTTCGGTTTTTTCGGTCGTCATCGTTTTGATTTTGCTGCTCGTCTGGCGCGTTTTGATTCATCTTTTGACCGGACATCCGGGAATCGGCGAAAAAATTCTGGTCGTCGGAACCGGGAAATCGGCGACTGACACTGCCGAAGCGGTTTGGGAAAGGCGCGACGCGGGGTATCGCATCGTGGGCTTCGTCACGGAAAACGGCGCGAAACCGCACACGAAAATCGGCGAATCGGAAATTATCGGAACCGTTGACAATCTCGAAAGCATCATAAAAAGCGAAAAAGTTGACCGCATCGTCATCGCCGTGCGCGAGCGGCGCGGAACTTTTCCGACCGAAACGCTTTTGAAAATGAGTCTGGCGGGCGATGTCAATATCGAAGAATGCACGTCGTTTTTCGAGCGCGTCACCGGAAAAGTGCATATTGAAATGCTGCGCCCGTCGTGGCTGATTTTTGCCGGACGCAAACGCGACACGCGCCTTAAAACCGCATTCCGCGAAGCGATTCATCGCGGTTTGGCTCTGATTGGTCTGACGCTCTCGCTGCCGATTGCCGTTTTGACGGCGATTTTTATCAAACTCGACTCAAAAGGCGAGATTTTTTATCGTCAGGCGCGGGTCGGCAAAAACGGCAGAATTTTTCACGTCATAAAGTTTCGTTCGATGAAAACCGACGCGGAAGCCGACGGCAAACCGGTTTGGGCGACTGCCGAAGACCAGCGCACGACGCGCGTCGGGCGGGTTATTCGGAAAAGTAGAATAGATGAAATTCCGCAGTTCTGGAATATTATCAAAGGCGAAATGAGCTTTGTCGGACCGCGCCCGGAACGCCCGCATTTTGTCGAACAGCTCGCGCTCGAAATTCCTTTTTACGAACACCGGCATCTGACCGCGCCGGGACTGACCGGCTGGGCGCAGATAAAATATCCGTATGGCGCGTCGGTCGAAGATGCACGGCAAAAGCTGCAATACGATTTGTATTACATAAAAAACCAAAGCGTCGCGCTCGATTTAGTGATTGTGTTTGAAACGGTGAAAACCGTCTTATTTGGAAAAGGCGGAAGGTAGGAATACAAATTCCAGATTCCAGATTCCACATTGCAAGTATGAAATAAAACTTTGATTCTTTATTTTGAAATTTGAAATTTGAAATCTGGAATTTGAAATGTTGTTGGAGAAAGAAATATGAAAGCAGTAAAAATTTACGGAAATATCGCTTTGATTTTGACAAGCGTTTTTGTGTTTTCGGGCGCGGTATCGGCTCAGACAGAAAATCCGCCGGTGAAAATTGAAAAAATCGAGCAGCCGGAAGTTAAAAACGTACTGGTTGAAACGCCAAAAACGGAAGCGAAGAACTTCGATGCAAAACCCGAAACTCAGAATGCGGTAACGCCGAAATCTTCCGAAACGCCCGAGCCGATTTCTCAGGAAGAAGCCGAAATTCTGCCGTATTACAATAATTATCTAAAGGAATACCGGCTCGGACCGAACGACGTTATTACCGTCGAAGTTTTCGGGCAATGCCCGGATTACTGCAAAACCGGAATCAATGTTCCGCCGACAGCCAGAATTTCCTATCCGCTGATTCGTGAAGGCGTAATGGTCGGCGGCAAAACCGTCGAACAGGTCGCCGACGAAATTACGAAAAAACTCGACGAATATATTATCGAACCGAAAGTGACGGTGACGCTCGACAAGGCGATGTCGGCGCGTTACAGCGTTCTCGGCAAAGTCGCCGCGCCTGGCGTGCGCGTTTTGGATAGAAAAGTGAGCGTTTACGAAGCGGTCGTCGAATCCGGCGGCGTGACCAAAGAAGGCGATAAAAAGCGCGTCGTCGTTTATAGCTACGACGGACAAGGCAGAATTTCGCCGAAAATCGTCAATTTGCAGGAAATAGAAAAGGGAAAAGGCGAAATGGTTTTCTTAAATCCGGGCGATCAGGTTTTCGTTCCCGATAAAGGATTCCGCCTCAACGTCAATTCGGTTTTGGACATTTTATCAAAAGCGAGCATCGTTCGTTTATTGTTCGGCAGTCCGTTTTAATTGATTTGCGATTTTAGATTTGCGATTTGCGATTGATTTCCCGCCGTCCAAAATTCAATCGTAAATCGCGGCTTTCTTTATCTACCAAATGAATCAGATCAGAAAAATATTAATTTTCGCGCTCTGTCTTTTGTTTGTCCAAACGGCAAACGCCGAATGGACGAAACTAAACTCGAAAACTCTCGCGTGGCTTCAGGACGTTTATTTTATTGACGAAAAAAAAGGTTGGATTTCGGGCAGCGACGGCACGTTTTTAGAAACGACGGACAGCGGTAAAAGTTGGCGGCAGACTGAAAAATTTACTTCCGACACGATTCGGCAGGTTTATTTTTCCGACGAGCGAACCGGATGGCTTTTGTGCGAGCGCAATGTTTACAATCGCGGCGCAAGTTTTCCGTCCTACGTTCTGCAAACCTCGGACGGCGGCACAAATTGGAACAAATTGGAATTCGCCAAAGAAGGACGCGAACGCATTACTAAAATTATCTTCGACAAAAAAGGCTCGGCACTAGCGTTCGGCGAAGGCGGCGCGATTTTCGCGCTCGAAGACGATAAAAAATCTTGGAAAAAAACCACGCTGTTTATCAAATATTTGCTGCTTGACGGCGTTTTCGCGGATGAATCGAGCGGCGCTATTGTCGGCGCAGGCGGCAGCATTCTTTTTACCGATGACGGCGGCGCGAGTTGGAACAAAGCGAATATTTACGGCGACAAATCGGTAAAACTCAATTCTGTCTTTTTTATCAATCACCGAACCGGCTGGAGCGTCGGCGCAAACGGAAAAATTCTGCAAACTTTAAGCGGCGGCAAAAACTGGCGTGAACAAAAATCAGGAACGATTAAAGATTTAAACGACATTGTTTTCACCGATACGGCGGAAGGCTGGGCAGTCGGCGACGACGGCACGATTCTGCACACGACAACCGCTGGAAACATTTGGAATTTGCAAAACTCCAACGCGCGTCACCGGCTCGAAAAAATTTTCTTCACCGGAAAAAAAGGTTTTGCGGTCGGTTTCGGCGGCACGATTTTGTTTTACGACGAAAATATAAAAGCGGAAAAATCAGCAGAGAAGTCTTTATCGAAGAGATGGAATTGATAAAACTCCACCACCAAACTTGACAGTGAAAGCCGAATTTTCGTAGTATGACAGTTCGCTCTTTGCCAAAAAAGAGCGATGTTTTTTTGAAAAATTGTGGGTTCCCGAATGTGCCGAACCGTTAGATATTACAAAAAGTTTTTTGCGGGTACGTACGTCAATTGGTAGACAGCCTCCCTTACAAGGAGGAAGTTAGGGGTTCGAGTCCCTTCGTACCCACCAATGTTTGATAATTAAAAATTAAAAATGCAAAACAGAAACCGTCTTTTAAAATTTTGCATTTAATTTTTAATTCTTCTTGCGGAGTCGTAGTTCAGTTGGTTAGAACGCCAGCCTGTCACGTTGGAGGTCGCGGGTTCGAGTCCCGTCGGCTCCGCCATTAAAAATAAAAAGTCGCTAATTCACAAGTATTGGCGACTTTTTTATTTACCAATCAATCTTTGAATCCAAACACAACTCCGCGTCGAAATCATCTACGAATTGATAGATTTAATTATCCTAATCAAGGACAGGAGACAAATATGAACAATAAATTAGTTGTAACTTTGGGCGTGGCGGCGGCTTTTGCTTTGACAACGGCTTGTCCGGCACCGACTAACAGTAACTTAAATACAACGACGAATCGTGCCAACATAAACACGATGAGCAATTCGACGGGCAACGCGATGAGTAATTCGACGATGAATTCTAATATGATGACCAATTCGACCGCTTCGACGACAAATCCGATGGTCGGCGGTGCGCCGATGCTGGCGACGAAAGACATCATTGATAATGCCGTCAACTCGAAGGATCACACGACTTTAGTGGCAGCGGTCAAAGCTGCCGGACTGGTTGATACGCTGAAAGGTGCGGGACCGTTTACTGTTTTCGCGCCGACCAACGCCGCATTCGATAAATTGCCGAAAGGCACGGTTGAAACTCTGGTAAAGCCGGAAAGCAAAGCGACGTTAACGAAAATTTTGACGTATCACGTCGTTCCGGGCAAACAAGATGCCGCGACGATTATGAAAGCGATTAAGGACGGCAGCGGCAAAGCGACTTTCAAAACCGTTCAGGGCGATACTCTAACCGCTGCTTTGGAAGGCGCAAATGTAGTTTTGACCGACTCGAAAGGCGGCAAATCAACTGTAACAATTGCGGACGTAATGCAATCAAACGGAGTGATTCACGTAGTTGATACGGTTTTGATGCCTAAATAATTTTTAGTATCAAATGCAAAATCGGAAGCTGCCAAGTTTACAGTAAACTTGGCGGCTTCCGATTTTATAAATAGTCATAATAGAATGACGTAGAATAGAATGACGTAGAGTTTTGTATGCTATTTCTTTACTTTTCTTCTTTAACTTTTTCTCAATTCCGTCAAAACCAGTTTCGCCACCGCTTTGAGCGTGTCAAAAACGCCGGTTCCGTCCATTGCGACGGCTTCAAAGGTCGGTTCGTTTTTGCGCTGAAGTTCGCCGACTAAATCTTCGGTCGGGACGACGTTCGGCAAATCGCGTTTGTTTAATTGCAGAACATACGGCAGTTCCATCAGATTGTAGCCCTGCGTTTGCAGATTTTCTTCGAGATTGTAGAGTGATTCGATGTTCGCGTCCATTCGCTCTTCCTGCGAGTCGGCGACGAAAACTATTCCGTCAACGCCTTTGAGAATCAACTTGCGCGAAGCGTCGTAATAGACCTGTCCGGGAACGGTATAAAGATGAAAGCGCGTTTTGAAGCCGCGCACCGTGCCGAGTTCGAGCGGCATAAAATCGAAAAACAGAGTGCGGTCGGTTTCCGTCGCCAGAGAAATCAATTTTCCTTTGGCGGCGGGCGCGGTCGAATCGTAGATGTATTGCAGATTCGTCGTTTTTCCGCACAAACCGGGACCGTAATATACAATTTTACAATTAATTTCGCGCGATGCGTAATTGATAAAAGTCATAGAATTATTTTGGATTTTGGATTTTGGATTTTGGATCTGTGATTGGATGAAAACGAAATCTTTTACAAAAAGTATTTTGCTTTCAATCCAAAATCCAAAATCCAAAATTCAAAATTAACTAAACAGGCTGTCAATATCTTCGTCGGTAATTTCGGCAAAAAAGGAATTTTGATTAAGCTGATGATTTGTCGAATCGCGGGCGATGTCTTCTAAAATTTTAGCGACTTCGTGACTCGCTCTTTTGGTTCTGATTTTGACCAGACCGAGTGTCGAACGCTCGTCGAAAACCACGACCAGAAGACTTCTGCCGATAACGCTGATAAAAATGCTTTCGCGTTCGCCTTCGTGAACGACCGCCGGGAAAACGTCTTCGCCGATCAGCCGCGCCATCGAAGTCGTCGCCGCGACGTTTCCGGCGGCGAGCGATGCAAAACTCGTCGTGTCCATATCGCCGATTTCGCCGTTAAACGCAATCGGCTGACCATCGCGGTCAACCAGAAAAACCGCACGGGCGGCACATTCGACGCACAACCGCGCCAGGACGTTTTTAATCCTATGAAATTGTTGTTCGTGTATTATAAAGGGCGTTTCTGCCATTGAATTTTTACTCTTTCGGTGTTTAAAAAACTAACGCGGTAAGTTTATCTTTTGTGATATTGCTTTGGCAATTTGTCCGGCGGGTTTTTGGAGACAAACCGCACCATTAATCTAACACACGGAATGCGTCGGCTTCAAGCGTTTTTTGAAGTTAATCAAACTTTAGAGCAAAAGCAATCTTTTATTATTCGAGCCATAAATGATTTTATTGCCTGATAAATATACAAATGCTAAACTCTACGCGGAAGTGCGCCGGTAAAAATATTCTAAAAAATCACCTGTTTTCGTAATATATAGGTCAAGAAAAAGCTTTTAAATGCGATGTGTTCCTATCAAAAGTCCGGTAAATAAATGAAGAATCATCTATTTTCAACATCCACGCAAGGTCTGAATGTCGTCGCCATCGGCGGCGGAAACGGACTTTCGATGCTGCTTTCCGGTTTGAAAAAATACGTCAAAGCGTTTGAAACCGAACCGACGTGGGTGGAAAATCTTTCGGCGATTGTCGCCGTTTCGGATGATGGCGGAAGTTCCGGTCGGCTGCGCGATGAATTGCAAATGCTTCCGCCGGGAGACATTCGCAATTGTATGGTCGCGCTTTCTGAAGATTCGCTTTTGCTGTCAAAACTTTTTCGTCATCGTTTTCGCGGCGACGGCGAACTCGGCGGGCATAGTTTCGGCAATCTTTTTCTCGCCGCACTTTCGGAAATCACGGGCGATTTTGCCGAAGCCATTAAACTTTCTTCAGAAATTCTGGCGAGTAAAGGTCATATCTATCCGGCGACCGTGACGGACGTACGGCTCGCTGCCGAACTCGAAGACGGAAGCGTCGTGCGCGGCGAAACGAATGTTTCAAAAGTCGGCAACTCGATAAAACGGCTTTATCTCGAACCGGAAAATTGTCAGCCTTTGCCGGAAACTCTGGCGGCGATTTACGAAGCCGACATTATCACCATCGGACCCGGCTCGCTTTTCACGAGCCTTCTGCCGCCGATTCTGGTCGAAGGCGTAGCACAAGCGATTGCCGAATCTGCCGCTGTTAAAATTTTCATCTGCAATCTGATGACGCAGCCGGGCGAAACTGACGGCTATTCGGCGCACCGGCATTTGAATATCGTTCGAGAATACGCACCGGAAATTGATTTTGATTATGTGCTTGTCAACAATCGTCCGATTTCCGTACTCCAAGCCGAGCGTTACGCTTCGGAAGGCGCGGAACAAATCGGCGTTCACGGCTCTGTCACCCCGGCGACGGTCGAAGGCGCGGAAATCGTTTATGGTAATCTGTTGGACGATGGCGAAAAAGTTCGTCATAATCCCGAAAAATTGGCGCAGGTCGCTCTGCTTTGCGCTTTGCCGACGGGACAATTAGCAGTTGGCAGTAAGCAGTAAGCAGTGAGCAGTAAAGAGCAAGCAGAGAAAATTTTCTTGCTAACTGTTCTCTGCTTACTGTTCACTCGAAAATATATGGAAAATCTTTCTAACGAACAACCGAAACTCGATGTGCTGGTTTTGGCGGCGGGTTTGGGAACGCGGATGCGTTCAAATTTAGCGAAGGTTTTGCACCGACTCGACGGTCGTCCGCTGGTCAATCACGTCTGCCGCACGGCGACCGCGCTCGCGCCGCGTAAGATTTACGTCGTTATCGGTCATCAGGGCGAAGACGTAAAAAAGGCGGTTTTGGAAGAATTGGACGCGGAACATTCCGAATTCGTCTGGCAGACCGAGCAGCTCGGAACCGGACACGCCGTTAATACAGCGAGCGAATTTTTGGAAAACGAAGATTCGACTCTTCTCGTGCTTTCCGGCGACGTGCCGATGATTCGCGCCGAAACTCTCGCCGCGCTCGTCCAACAGCACCGCAATCATCGCGGCAAAGGCGCGGCTTGCACGATTTTAACGGTCAAACTCGGCGACCCGACCGGCTACGGGCGCATCGTCCGCGACGAAGCCGGTTTATTTGACAAAATCGTCGAACAAAAAGATGCTTCCGACGAAGAAAAAACAATCAAAGAGATAAACTCCGGCATTTATTGTTTCGACACGCGCAAACTTTTTTCCGCATTGACGCGCGTTAAAAACAACAACTCGCAAAACGAATATTATCTAACCGACGTTCCCGCGCTTTTGCGGCACGAAGGCGAAACAATTGCCATTTATCATCACGGCGATGCGAATGAAATCGAAGGCATCAATAATCGTGCGCAACTCGCCGAAATGGAGCGCGTGATGCGTTACCGCGCCATCAAAAAATTAATGCTCGATTACGGCGTCACCTTTATCGACCCGAAAAACGCCTACGTCAGCGAACAGGCTTCCGTTGGGCGCGACACGGTGATTTACCCGAATGTTTCGATTGAAGGCGAAACCGAAATCGGCGACGGCTGCACGATTCGCGCCGGAACGCGCATTACAAAATCAAAAATCGGACACGGCGTTGAAATCCTGGACAATTGCGTAATTATTGATTCGGAAATTGCCAA
>JALYQJ010000173.1 GCA_030855875.1 Acidobacteriota bacterium | reverse complement strand
CTGTATGAAATGCTGTCGGGAAGATTGCCGTTTCAAGGCGAATCGCCGATGGATGTCATCGGCGCGATTCTGCACAAAGAACCGCTGCCGTTAAATCAATTACTGCCCGAATTGCCCGACGAAATTGGACAAATCGTCAACAAAACCCTGCGTAAAAACACGGGCGAGCGTTATCAAAATACGAAAGACTTGCTAACTGATTTGCGGAGCGTCAAACAAAGACTGGATTACGAAAAAGTCGGGCGCAGTTTTCCGCCTCAGAAATCAAAGACAAATTTGGAAGCGCAGGAAACACAAATTTTCGATTCGTCCGATTTCGCTCAGATAATTTCGATGGCAAACGCGCCGCCTAATAATCTGTCGGGCAAGATATTAAATCTCATCGGACGCGACGCGGAAACGGCGGAAATTATGGATTTGCTGCGGCAGACCGATGTTCGGCTTCTGACAATTACGGGCGTCGGCGGGACGGGCAAAACGCGGCTGGCAAATACGATTTCGCAACTTTCGCTCGCTGAATTTACCGACGGCGTTTATTACGTCGCTCTTGCACCGATTGACAATCACGAACTCGTCGTGCCGATTATCGGGCAAACGCTCGGTGTCCGCGAAGAGGGCGGCAAACCGCTTATTGAATGTCTGCGCGATTATCTACACGAGAAAAAGACGCTCATCGTCCTGGACAACTTTGAGCAAATCACGAAAGCCGCGCCGATGATCGGTGAACTTCTTTCGGGTTCACAGAATTTGAAGATTTTAGTCACCAGCCGCGTTCGTCTCAATTTAAATCTTGAACGCGAATTCACGCTTCAACCGCTCGGAGTTCCGGTTGAAAAACGATTGACGGCAAACGAACTTGGCAAATATCCGGCGGTTGAATTGTTTGTTAAAAGAGCAAAGGCGGCAAAGTTTGATTTTGCCTTGACCGAAGAAAACGCCGCGAGCGTGGCGGAAATCTGTCGGCGGCTCGACGGTTTGCCATTGGCAATTGAACTGGCGGCGGCGCGTGTCAAACTGTTTACTCCGGCGGCAATTTTGAAGCGGCTGGAAAACTCTCTGAATTTGCTCACGGGCGGCGCGAAGGATTTGCCCGAACGCCAGCAGACGATGCGCGGCGCGATTGCGTGGAGCTATGATTTGCTCGACGAGGATGAAAAGAAATTACTCAATCGTTTGGCGGTTTTTCGCGGCGGTTTGACGCTCGAAGGTGCGGAAGCCGTTCAGAGTCCACGCTTCAGCGTGTCCGCCCGCCAGCGAAGCGCGGCGGGCGAGCAGCCTGAAGGCTGGACTCTGAACACGGATTTGCTTGACGTTGTTTCATCGCTCGTAGATAAAAGCCTGCTCTTGCAGCACGAACAAAAAGACGGCGAACCGCGTTTTCGGATGCTCGTCGTCGTCAGAGAATTCGCCTTTGAGAAATTAGAGGAAAACGGCGAAGCGGAAGAAATAAGGCGGCGACACACGGCTTTTTATACTGCTTTTTCGGAAAAAGCAGGTGTGGAACTAAATGGCGCGAAAGCGGCGGAATGGTATGAAAAGCTGGAACACGAACACGACAATATTCGCGCCGCGCTCGAATGGGCGTTGGATAATGAACCGAACACTGCTCTGCGAATCGCGGTGGCGAATTATTCGTTTTGGGTCAGACACGGGTATTTTGCGGAAGGCTGCAAATGGATGACGGAGGCATTGAAAAAAAGCGGCGAAGACGTTGATCCGAAGCTGCGGGCGGAAGTTCATCGCAAAGCTGCTTATCTGTTTCGACAACAGGGCGATTTTGGAGCGGCGAAATTATTTGGTGAAGAAGGTCTGCGATTGAGCCGTCAAATCGGCGACAAGACGATAATTTCCCTTGCTCTCGGTGGTTTAGGTGTCATCGAAACAGGAATCGGCGATTTCAAGTCGGCGCGAAAGTTGTCGGAGGAAAGTTTGGCAATTGCCAGAGAAATAAATAATCAACAGCAGATTGGAAACATGCTTAACGGTCTGGGCGAAATTGCGCGTGGTGAAGAAGATTATCGAGCGGCGCGAAAATATTATGAAGAAGCGCTGACAATCACCAAACAAATTTCAATTAATCACTCGCATTATAATATCGTCAATCTGGCATTTGTCACCTATTTGTCGGAAGATTATCAATCCTCTCATTCCTACTCTCTCGAAGCCCTCGAAATCAGCGAAAAAATCGGTAACAAAGTAATTATCGCTTCGGCGACGGATGTCCTGGCGGCGTTGGCGCTCAAAGCCGGAAAGTCGGAAAAAGCGGCGCGGCTGGCAGGCGCGGCGGCGGCAATCTACGAATCAATCAACTTCAAACTCGATAAAGTTGATCAGGATTTTAATGACCTTTACATCAGCGAAACGCGAGCGGCAATCGGCGACGAAGCGTTCGACGCGGAACACTCGGAAGGTCTCAAACTGAGTTTGGAAGACGCGATTGCGCTCGCCCGTGAAGGCGAATCTGATTGGCAGTCCGATTCTGCGAAGGAAACGCATATCACCGACGAAGCCATTTCCGGCACTAAAAATTATTCGACAAGCGATTCGCTGAAAACGCGGACGGCGATACTTCCGCCAATTCATACGACAATCCCTGACGCTTCGCCACCGCCTAATTTCTTATCGCAGATTCGGCGCAAAAGCGTTGTTCTAACGGCTTTGATAATTCTTTTGGCGACGGGCGGATTTTTCGGCTACCGTTATTTGACGGCGAACGCTTCAATCAAATCAATCGCCGTGCTGCCGTTCGTCAATGTCGGCGACGACCGCGACAGCGAATATTTAGCGGACGGCTTGAGCGAAAATTTAATTAACACTCTTTCCCGATTGCCGCAGTTGAAGGTTATCGCCCGCAGTTCGAGTTTCAAATATCGAGGTGAAAATATTGATATTCAAGACGCGGCGCAGAAACTCGGAGTCGCGGCGATACTGACCGGGCGCGTCGTCCGGCGCGGCGACGATTTGCAAATCAGCGTCGAATTAATTGACACCGCCGACAACACGCGCATTTGGGGCGACATTTACAACCGCAAAGTTTCCGGCGCGTTGCGCGTACCGGAAGAAATCGCGCAAGCCGTTGCAGAAAAATTGCAGTTGAAATTGTCGGGAGCGCAGGAACGGCAAATGGCGAAGCAAATCACCGACAATCCGCAGGCTTACCAGTCTTATATGAACGGCGTTTTTTTTCGCCGAAAGAACGGAGCGGAAAACATTCGAAAGGCAATCGAATATCAAAAGCAGGCAATTGCGCTTGACCCGAACTTCGCGCGGGCATATACCGAACTGTCAATTAATTTCACCGTTCTTGTCGAAATCGGCGCGCTTAGCCCAAAGGAAGGAATGCCGCCAGCGCGGGCGGCGGCGGAAAAGGCTCTGGCTTTGGACGAAACGCTTGCCGAAGCGCATTACACGCTCGCCAGAGTCAGAGATTTTGAATTTGACCCTACGGGCGCGGAGAGCGCGTTTAAGCGAGCCATCGAACTAAACCCGAATCTCGCGGGGGCGCATACCCTTTATGCGGAATACCTCTCGCGGTCAGGCAGATTCGATGAAGCCTTGCGGGAAGTCAAATTGGCGCAGGAACTCGACCCTTTGCGAACCGGATTAGTCGGCAATGAAGGACTCATTTTATATCACGCCCGGCGGTATGACGAAGCCATTGCGAAAAAGCAAATTCACGCTCTTTCGGCGGCGGAGAATCCTTTCGCACACTTAGAACTCGCCAACGCTTACGTCCAAAAAGGGCAGTATGCGGAAGCAATTCTCTCATATCAAACGTCAATTAAATTAGAAGAAACGACGAGCGCGTTGATTTATCTGGGTCGGGTTTATGCTCTGTCCGGCAAGCGTAATGAAGCGATTGCTATTCTCGATAAATTAAAAACAACTGAAAAATATGTTTCGCCCACCGAATTAGCAGTTCTTTACGCCGCGCTCGGTGACAAGGAAAAAGCGTTTGCTTCACTCGAAAAAGCCCATACCGAACGCGACTTTCAATTGACATCTCTCAATGTCGAGCCGGGCTACGACCCTTTGCGCGACGACCCGCGCTTTCAAAATTTAATGGGACGAGTTGGTTTTCCGCAATAAATTTGATGATTAAAGAACTGTCAGCCAACAAGAATCTGTCGCTTGTGCCGCATCGTCTCCAAAATCGGCGCGGGAGGGATAGGAAAGATTTGCGGAAATTGGCAGATAAAGAGTGAAAAGATAAATCAAGTAAAATTCAACTAAATTTTTAAATTTTCACTTTTCAACTCTATTCAGTTTCTCAAATAAATTTCGCCTTTCCGCCAGTAATCTGAGAAATTTTTCGCGTTGGAGAAAAAACAAAGAAATCGCCTTGAGCCAGCCGCTTAATTCGACGGTTTCTTCGAGCGAACGCAGGGCAATATAGCCGCACAGAAACGAAAAAGGAATTGCGGGCAAAGCGATTACCCAACCGAAATAAAAATATAAAACCGCCGCGAAAACCAGCCACGTCAAAGGTATCAAAACCATACTCACCAAAACTTTAACAGTCGAAGCCACATCGAAATCGCCTTTTCTGGTTTGCAGAAAAGCGAGAAATTTGGCGGTTTGATACGCCGGAAAATGCAGAACCGCGCCGAAGACTGCCAGCGGCGCGAACAAAATCAAATACCACGAACGAAGAAAAGCGTGTTTCAGGACGAATTGTTTTGAATAATCGGCGAGCGCGAGAAATTCGGATTCGATGCCGAGCCGATCCAATTTTCTTTCGTATTCGGCTAGTTGTTTTTCGAGCTTTCCGTCGGTTTCGTTCGGCGGTTCGGCGACGAATTTTTGCAGAAATTCGAGCCGTTCGGCGAGATTTTCGTCGTGTTCGGTAGTTGCCGTATAAACTTCTTCGGCAATGCGGGCGACGGCGATTTCCGATTCGGATTCGGCGTTGAGCGTAACTTCGCGCAGAGCATTTTCAATCTTTGCCGTCAAATCTTTGACAGCAGTTTTCGGCGGTTGTCCGTCCGCGCCCAGTTCAACCGGCGAAACAGGAATCGGCTCGCCGAAATGCATCAGTGCTTCGCTGCGAAAAGTCGTTTTGTTCGTGTAAAAAAGTCCGACCGGAACGATTGATAACTTGAGCGACGCGGGATTTACTCCGACCGAAATTGTGCCGAGCGCGATTCGCGCCGCGCCGGTTTTTAAAGGCAAAAGTTTCGGCGAATTGTGCGAAACGCCTTCGGGAAAAATCGCAATCGCGCCGCCGCTTTTCAAAAGCTCGCGGGCGACCGCAAAGGTTTTCTGATTTTTAGACACGTCCGCGCCGCCCGCGTCCTGCTGCCGATAAAGCGGCAGCGCACCGATGACACGCAGCAAAAATCCGAAAAGCGGAATCTTAAAAAGCGTGGATTTTGCCAGAAACGCGACGCGGCGCGGCAGGGCTACGAAAACTAACGCGGGATCAATCAGCGCGTTCGGATGATTGCTGACAAAAATCAGACCGCTTTCCGGCGGTAATTTATCAATGTTGACGAGTTCGATGCGGCGAAAAAAAAGGCTGAGAGTGATGCCGAAAATAACATAAACGAGCCGTAAAATAAAAGAACCCCGCCGTTTGAAAATCAAATCGGCGGGACGCAGTTTTTTTACTTTCGCTGTCATTTTCAAATTTCAGATTCCAGATTCCAGATTCCAGATTTCAGATTTCAGACTGGTTTTGTAATTTGGAATCTGGAATCTGAAATCTGGAATTAAATCTCGTGTCGGTTCGTCATCGCCTTGTCCATCGTCACTTCGTCAACGAATTCCAAATCCGAGCCGACCGGCATTCCCATCGCAATTCTGGTAACGCGAACGCCCAGAGGTTTGAGCAGCCGCGCGATATAATTCGCCGTCGCTTCGCCTTCGGTCGTCGGGTTGGTCGCCACGATTATTTCGCTCACATCAACGCCGTCATTATTTTCCGGCATCAGACGCGGAATCAGATTCGCCAGCATCAATTCGTCGGGTCCGACACCGCGAATCGGCGAAAGCGAGCCGTGCAGAATGTGATACAAACCTTTATAAGAACGGGTTTTTTCGACGGCGACGAGATTATAAGGTTCTTCGACGACGCAGATCATCGAACGGTCGCGCGTCGTCGAGGCGCAATACATACACGGATTGACATCCGTCATATTGTTGCACACCGAGCAGAAAACGATTTTTTCCTTAACTTCGCGCAGAGCCTCAACGAAATTTTCGACTTCCGCCGTCGGACGACGCAAGATGTAAAAAGCGAGCCGCTGCGCGCTTTTATGTCCCACGCCGGGCAGCCGTTTGAATTCGTCAATCAGCCGCGCGACGGGTTCTGAATAATCGAGCATATTTACAGTTATCAGTTATCAGTTATCGGTTATCAGTCAGAAAATCATTTTGATAACTGATAACTGTTTACATAAGTCCGGGCGGCAGCATTCCGCCGAGTTTTCCTTTAAGCGATTCTTCGACTTTGCGGCGCGCTTCGTTGATCGCGGCGAGCGTTAAATCCTGAATCATTTCCGTGTCGCCGTCTTTGACCAAATCCGGCGAAATAATGAGTTCCATCACTTCAAAATCGCCGCGCATTTTAACCGTTACCGCGCCGCCGCCCGCCGAAGCGTCAACGGTCATCTGTTTCATTTCTTTGCCCATCTGCTCCTGCATTTTCTGGGCTTGCTTCATCATCGAATTCATATCGAATCCACCGGGTAATTTCATTTTTTCAACTTCCTTTTATAAAATTATATCTAACTCTTTAGCCTCAATTATAACACTTTAGGAGCCGTATTGTCGCGCCCCGTTTCAAATTCTTATCCGTGCCGGTTTATGATAACCTGTGATTAAATCCGATGAAAAAATATGTCGTTAAACGCGCCGAAGGCTCGCTGCCCGAAAAATTAACACGCTATCAACAGGAGTTGAACGCCGAACAGTTTCGCGTCGTGACGGCGAAGCCGCAGGCATCGCTCGTCGTCGCGGGCGCGGGAACCGGGAAAACCAGAACGATAACTTACCGCGTCGCTTATTTGATCGAGCAAGGCGTTTCGCCGCAGCGGATTTTGCTGGCGACGTTTACGAATCGGGCGGCGCGGGAAATGCTTCGGCGCGTCGAAACTTTAACGGGAAGTCAAAATGTTCATCAAATTTGGGGCGGAACTTTTCACCGGATTGCGAATTTGATTTTGCGCCGACACGCGGTTTCCATCGGTTATTCGTCGAATTATTCGATTCTTGACGCGGAAGACGCGAAGGATTTCGTCAACGTCTGCATTGACGAAGCCGGAATTGACACGAAAGCAAAGCGTTTTCCGAAACCCGAAGTTGTTCAAAGCATCATTTCCTACGCCAACAATACCGATCAGCCGATTGAAGATGTCATCATCAAAAAATATCCGTATTTTGAAATGCTCACGCAGCAAATCAAGCGTGTTGATTACATTTTTCAGGAGCGAAAACTCGCCAGAAACGTGATGGATTACGACGATTTGCTTTTAAACTGGAAAAAACTGCTCGTTTCAAAACCCGAAATCGCCGATGTTTACGCCGAACAGTTTCAGCATATTCTGGTTGACGAATATCAGGACACGAACAAACTGCAAGCCGAAATTATTGACTTGCTGGCAGTAAAACACAGAAACGTGATGGTCGTCGGCGACGACGCACAATCAATTTTCGCGTGGCGCGGCGCGGAATTTACAAACATTTACGAATTTCCCGAACGCTATCCCGAAGCGATTACTTACAAACTCGAAACGAATTATCGTTCGACACCGGAAATTTTAGGACTTGCAAACACTTCGATTGCGAACAACCGCAAACAATTTCCGAAAATGCTGCAAGCCGTCAAAAAATCGAAGGATTTCAAGCCCGCGCTCGTTCCCTGCTCTAATGTCGAACAGCAATCGGCGTTTATTGCGTCAAGAATTTTGGAATTGCGCGACGAAGGCACATCTTTGGAAGAAATCTGCGTGATGTATCGTTCGCATTATCATTCGCTCGAACTGCAATTGGAACTGACGCGCCGCAACATTCCGTATCGCGTCCAATCCGGTGTGCGCTTTTTCGAGCAGGCGCACATCAAAGACGTGATTTCATACTTGCGAATCATCGTCAATCCGCGCGACGAACTCGCGTGGAAACGAATTTTAAAAATGATTCCGTCGGTCGGCAATCAGACGGCGAACCGCATTTACGAATCGCTTGCATACGCGGAAAATCCTTTCGCGCTCGTTAAAAAAGACAATTTCCAACACAAACCGAGAAGCGAGAACAATTGGCAGGCGTTTATCGGTTTGCTCGAATTATTAACAACCGACGAAAACCGCGAGAAACCGGCAAAACAAATCGAGCTGATTTTAACGAACGGCTATGAACAGCATCTGCTCGAAACTTTTGAAAATGCGGAAGCCAGACTCGAAGATTTGCGGCAGCTCGCGCTTTATGCGAACAAATACGATTCGACCGAAAGTTTTCTATCCGAACTCGCGCTGCTTTCGACCGAACGCTTCAAAGAACCGTCGGCAATCACGGGCGAAAATGTGATTCAAGGCGGCGAAGAAGACGAATTATTAACCTTAACCAGCGTCCATCAGGCGAAAGGCTTGGAATGGAAAGCTGTCTTTATCATCTGGGCGGCGGAAGGAAAATTTCCATCGCCGCGATCATTGAAAGAAATTGACAGCGAGGAAGAAGAACGCCGCCTCTGGTATGTCGCGCTGACGCGGGCGCAGGACGAGCTTTATCTGACGTATCCGCTGATAATGGTTGATTATTCGCGCCAGACGGTTTTGCAGAAACCTTCGCGCTTTATAATGGAATGCCCGCCCGTTTTATTTGAAGTCTGGAGTCTCGAAGAAGACGCGCCGCCGTTTGACGCGCCGCTGAATTTGCTCGATGAGAAGAAACAGGATTTTATCAATTAAAATCTTTGCGGCACGGCAACCTTTTTCGAGTTCGCGTTGTCCAACGCATTGATTTACCCGCATCTTAAAAAGCCGGAGCGTATATGTCATTCTCTCACTTGTTCCCCGTTTTCTTTATTGTTGTTTTCGTATTCTTCTTTCAAACATCAGTTTCCGCTCAAACCGATTTCGACGGTTTTATCGTCGGTCAAATTACCGAGCGCGTCAGCGGTCAGCCGATTGCGGGCGCGCGCATCAGCATTGACGACAAAGCGGAAACGACGAGCGACGCGGAAGGAAAATATCTCTTAAAAATCGCGTCGGGTGTTTATGACGTTCGCGTTTCCGCCGACAATTTTGCGCCGATTGTCAGAAATCAAATCGGCGTGACCGGAAAACGAAACACCGTTCTTGATGTGCGGCTCGATATAACTTTTAACGAAAACGTCGAAGTCAGAAGCGAGATTTTCGCCGAAAACAACGAGCAGACGGTCAGCAACACGACGCTCAATCGTGAAGAAATCCGCCAAACGCCGGGCAGCGGCGGCGATCCTTTGCGCGTTATAAATTCGCTGCCGGCGGTCAGCGCGGCTTCCGGCGAATTCGCCGATTTGATCGTTCGCGGCGGCACGGCGGAGGAAAATTTGACGTTTATTGACAACATTCCGGTCGGCGATTTCACATATTTCACCGACCGCTACGACGGCGGGCGCGGCGGACGCGCTTCGATTCTCGCGCCCGATGCGTTCGATAATCTGGAATTTTCGGCGGGCGGTTTCGGCGTTCGCTACGGCGATAAAATGTCGTCCGCGCTCGACGTTCATATCCGCGAAGCGAATCGCAAACGAATTCAGGCGGTGATTTTCGCCGATTCGGGAACGGCGGGCGCGAGCATTGACGTTCCTTTCGGAAAAAATGGCGGCTGGTTTTCGTCCGGGAGACGCAGCTATATTGATGTCGCGCTCGATGTCGCCGGAATCGCCGAGCAAGGCATTATCGGCTATCCGCGAACCCTCGATTTTACCAATAAGATTGTCTATGATCTTTCGCCGCGCCAAAAACTTTCCTTTACCGCGCTGAACTTTTTTGAAGATTTTGACCAGACGCGCGATCAGGCGTTTAACATTGACCGCCGAACCGACCGTTTTGAAGCGCGGCGGACTTCGCAACGCAATGTGTTCGGCGCGACTTTATCGTCAACTACCGGCGCAAAAACGCTGGCACAAACGACGGCGTGGCTTAATACGGCGCATAACGACGGCTCTTTTTATCGCCCCGATTTTGCCCGAACCTTGCAGCGCGCCCGCGATCTGCGCGATTCGCAGTTCGGCATCAAGGAAGAATTGACTTCCGCCGTTACCAAAAAAATTCAACTGGCAGTCGGCGGCGGCGCGTATTTCGACCGGACGAATTATTTTACGTTTGAAAATACCGGACGTTTTAACAGTCCGCTCGAAGAAGAATTTAACGCCGCGCCGCGTCAAAATCGGCTCAAACTCGACGCGATAACTTCCGTTTACGGCTACGCGCAGGCGACTTTCAAACTCGCCGCGCGTTTTAATATCACGCCCGGAATCCGCGTTGATCGTTACGGTTTGACCGGCGAAACTCTGGCGAGTCCGCGCTTCGGCGCGAGATTCGGCGTAAATTCACGCATCGTTCTGACTTTTGCGGCGGGAATTTACCGCCAGCCGCCGAGCCTTTACGTTTTATCGCTCACGCCGAACAATCGAAACCTGAAATCACAAACCGCGACGCACTTGATCGGCGGCATCGAATGGCTTATTCGGGAAGATTTGCGCGTTCGCTTCGAGGCTTATCAAAAAAGTTACGAAGATTTAATCGTCCAGCCTTTGCGCCCGACGCGAAATTTCGCTTTAAATGGAAATTATTTCAACACCGGAAGCGGCACGTCGAGAGGTTTTGAAGTTTCGGCGCAAAAAGCTCTCACCGGATTCTTTTCCGGTCAGGCTTCTTACGCTTATTTAAACTCGCGCCGAAAATTCGATTCAGACGGCGTTGAATTTCCTTCAAATTTCGAGCGACCGCATCAATTAACGCTGATCGGCATCACGAGATTTTACGGTTTCAGCCTCGCGGCGAAATACCGCATCGCCAGCGGTTTGCCATACACGCTCCGCACTCCGATTCGATTCGTTCCGAATTCACAATTTTTTATTCAGCGCGTCATATCCGACGAAAACATCAACCGATTGCGGCTGCCGAATTTTGCGAGCCTCGATTTGCGCGTCGAAAAACGCTTCAGTTTCAAACGCTTTTCCTTCGCGCCTTATCTCGATTATTTCAACATTACCAATCACGACAGCATCGTCGAGCCGAACTACGAATTTTTCCGATCAACTCCGCAATTTCTGCGCGAAAATCAACGTCTGCCGATCTTCGGCTTGCGGTTGGAATTTTAAATTTAAGTATTCCGATGGCTGACAGAAAACAGCCTGTTTCGTGTCTATCAATACTTTTTCTGGATGTGGAAATAAAGTGACTTTTTTTATACGGATAATCAATCTGGCATAATAGTTTTATGAACAGATACGTCCGCGAAGGCATCAATATTTTCTTAATCGTTCTCGGCATTTTCTCGGCGGCATTTGGCATCAAAGGCTTTCTGTTGTCGAGCCGGTTTATTGACGGCGGCGTGACGGGCGTTTCGATGCTCATCTCCGAAGTCGCGCATCTGCCGCTCTCGATTCCGCTTGTTTTGATTAATCTGCCGTTTATCGCGCTCGGCTACCGGCAGGTCGGCAAAATGTTCGCGTTCAAAAGCGCGTTGGCGATTGCGGGTTTGGCGATTGTTCTCGCAGTCGTTTCGTTTCCCAATGTCACGCCTGACAAACTTTTGACTGCCGTATTCGGCGGATTTTTCATCGGCGCAGGTATCGGTTTGGCGATTCGCGGCGGCGCGGTTCTGGACGGGACGGAAATCGCCGCGCTGCTCATCAGCAAAAAATCGAGCATTCTGAAAGTCGCCGACGTAATTTTGATTCTCAACATTTTAATCTTCGTCGCGGCGGCGTTTTTCCTCAGCGTCGAAAGCGCACTTTATTCGATTCTGACCTATTTCGCCGCCTCGAAAACGATTGATTTCCTGCTCTACGGCATCGAGGAATATCACGCCGTCACCATCATTTCCGACAGCCACGAACCGATCAAAAACAGCATCGTCAAAGGTCTCGGTCGCAGCGTCACCGTCTACAAAGGACAAGGCGGAATCAGCGATACAGAACGCGATATTTTATACGTCGTCGTCACGCGCCTCGAAATCGGCGAAATAAAAAATGCCGTCAAAAACATTGACCCGCACGCCTTCATCATCGTCCACAATCTTTCCGATGTCGAAGGTGGCTTGCTGAAAAGAAGCGATTTTCATTAAATCCGAGCCGCGGCAAATTAAATTATCGCGTCCGGTGCAACCAAACGAAAATCTCGCCGCATCAAGGTAGATAACTCGCAAGCGACGGTTGAAAGACGCGCGGAAAACATTTCGCGGGAACAAAATCATAAATAATTTGCCTGACTTTTAAGACAAACGCCGGAATTTTGAATTTCGAGCGTTGGAGGATAAATTTGTGTCAAAAAACAGCTTTCTCGATAAAATCGAAGTAAAAAGTCCGTGTTCGCAGAATTGGGAAGAAATGCTCGGCAGCGAAACGACGCGGTTTTGTTCGCACTGCGATTCGAGCGTCAACAATCTTTCGGCAATGACGCGCAAACAGGCTCTGAAAATCGTGCGCGGATCCGGCGGCGCAATCTGCGTTCGTTATGTGAAAAATCCTGAAACGAACGCGCCCGTCTTTCGAGATAAACTTTATCAAATCAGTCGTCGAACCGGCATTGCGGCGGGTGTTCTCGGCGCGTCGCTGTCACTTTCCGCCGCGAGTTACGCGCAGGGCGGAATTGATTTTACAAATCTTTTGAAAACCGAAACGGAAGTTTTGCAAAGCAAAAAAACGGACAAAGAAAAAACCGAAAGTAAAACGGCAAGTGTTTCGGGAACAGTCACCGATCCGAACGGCGCGGTGATCCCGAACGTAACGATAAATTTAATCAATTCGGCGACTAATGAAACGCGATCAACGAGTTCAAACGACGAAGGCTTTTACGAATTCACATCAGTTGCGGCGGGCAATTATTCCATTAAAGCCGAAGGAAGCGGCGGCTTTAGAACCATCACGTTGGAGAATGTCGCCGTCGCGGAAAGCAAAGAAATAAAGCGCGACGTTCAACTGGAAGTCGGCGAACAATACGTCACGGTGGGCTTTATGGCTGCGGTCGAATTTACAAAGCCGCTGTTTCAAGCCGTTTCCGGCGACGAACTCGAAGAAGCAAAAAATCTCATCGTCAAAGGCGAAAGCGTCAACACCAAAGATAAAAATTACGGCAGCATCACGCCGCTTTTTCTCGCCGTCGAAAACGGCAATCTGGAAATCGCCGAAATGCTGCTCGATTTCGGCGCGAAGATAAACGCGAAGGACGAAAACAAACAAACGCCTTTGATGCGGCTCGATTCCGACGCTTCGCCCGAACTCGTCCGTCTTTTAATCAAACACGGCGCGAAAGTGAATCTGACCGACGATGAAGGAAATACGGCTTTAATTTTAGCGGCAAACTATGCCAAAGCCGAAGTTTTGCGCGAATTGGTAACCAACGGAGCAAACGTCAACGCGCGAAACAAAGACGGTCGCACGGCTTTGATGAACGCCGCCGAAGAAGGAAATCTCGAAAATATTCGGGCGTTGATTTTGGCGGGCGCGGACGTGAATACAAAAAATAAAGAAGGCGAAACGGCTCGTGATTTAGCCGACGATGAAGAAATCGAAAAACTGCTCGAATCTTACGGCGCGAAAATTAATTGATATGAGTTGACAGCTTTTTTTAAGAAAGTTTGCCCGCGAGAAACGCGAAAAAGCGCGAAAAAATTTTTGATTTTTATTTAGCGCAATTGCGCGTTTTTCGCGGGCAAATAAAATTGATCTTTTTCGTAGAAACAGGATTTTAATGTTAAGTGAAAAATCCGCGCAAATCCACTTAATCAGCACAAATCCGCGTCCCATTTATTAAACTTTTTATACAATTTTCACGGATACAAAATGCTGAAAGGATAAACCGGGAGATTTCTAACGACCGCGAACACGAGCGAAATTACCAGAAAACTCCATATTAGTTTCGGTCGAAAAATATTAAACGAAAGTCCGCGACCTTTGAAGATCACGAAAATCAGCGAAACAAAAAAATACCCGAAAATGAAAGCGTAAAAGGGTAAAAGCGCGTTGTAATCGAGCGCGCTGAATATGTCGCCGTGAAAAAGCGCGTGAAAACCGCGCGTCAAACCGCATCCCGGACACGCAATTCCGGTCAGCGAATAAAGCGGGCAAACCGGCAAAAAATTGACGCTCGACGGGTTAAAATACCAGACGACAGCCGCGCCGCCGCTTATCGCAGCGATTGATGCCGCCGCCAAAATTCTTTGCGCGACGGCATTATCTGAAACAAATCTCTTTTCAGTCTGCATTAATTTTTGAACAAACTCGAAAGCAACTGACCGATTTGCTGACGCTCTTCAGGCGTTCTTTCTTTCGATTCGAGAAGCGCAACGATTTTGTTGGCACTTGCCAGATATTCAGGCGCAATATCGCCCGGCGCGGCGGCGATTTGCTGGCGCAGTGCGTCGAGCAAGCTCTGCGAATCGGTTCGATCTTTCATATTTGAAAACGCTCGTCCCAAAGCAATGCCGAGATTAAACTGCCACGCGGCTTTCGGGTCGCTTCCCAGACGACTTTGCAGAGATGCGGTTAAATTCTGCGTGATAGCGATTTGCTCGGCACTTGCCGCCGACGGCACATCTGTGCGACGAACGATTGTCATTTTTTTAACACTCGTTCCTTCGGATGTTTTTTCGGCGGTTGCGGTCGCATTTTCGTCGGATTTGATTATCAAGTCGCCTTTAACGGAAGAACCAACGGGCGGCGGATTTTCATTTTGCGCGATGTTTTGCAATTGTTTTAACTGCTCTCGCTCCATCGTCCATTCCGCCGGAAACTTTGCGGTCATCGAGTTGAGACTGTATGAATTAACATTCGCAAATTTTTCATAACTCGCCAAATCGTAGCCGGTTTTAACCCAATTTTCGGGGGTTGCCGCACCGACGAAATTATAAACGATCACGCCGGAAACCTTTACCGGCTGCCCGCTCAACATTGTCGGCGCGAATTTGGACTCCAAAGCGGCTTGCTCGGCAGCCCGACGCAAAAGCGGATGACCGGAAACCGCCGCCGCCGAAGCGACATTGCCTTCTTCGTCAATCAGAACCTGAACGGAAACCGAACCTTCGGCATTGACAGCCCGCGCCGCCGCCGGATAAGCCGGCTTTGCGAGAGTTTTCGCTTTGCCGTTGAGAACGCCGCCGCTGATGGGTTTCAGCGACGCGGTTGTTTGTGCCGCGATTGATAGAGCGAAAGCCAAACTAAAAAAAACAAATGCTGTGAACTTTTTCATAATCGAAACTCCTTAAATTTTTTTGAGCGCAAAAAATTATAAAACGAAAAACCTTAAATTGAAATGAAAAAAACGCCGCGCAATGATTTTGTCTTTTTTCATTGAACGAAAACAGGGGATTTCGTTAATTAGACACCGTTTTGTGAAAATTGTTCCCAAAAAATTTTATTAATTTGCCATCTGCATAAACAGCGCGTCGGTGGCGATTTTTTTGTTGAGATTGACGATGAACAGCTCGCGCATCGTTTCGATTTCGCGGAGCCAGTCGGCGAGACGTTTCGCCTCCGCATTTTCAGCCAGAATTTTTAACTGCGATTTGTAATCGCGGTTGACGATTGAAAATTCGTCCGCGCCGAGTTT
>JALYQJ010000316.1 GCA_030855875.1 Acidobacteriota bacterium | reverse complement strand
ATTTTGCGTTTTAGTTTAGCAAGGTAAATTTTCGCGATGTCGCGAACTTCATCCATCGTCAGCGGCGAGAATATAATGATCTCGTCAATGCGGTTTCGGAATTCCGGAGAGAAGCGTGTTTCGGCGGCCTTCATTACTTCGCCTTTGATTTGGATCACGTCACCGAGCGTCTTCTGTCCGAAACCAAGCGGTTTTTCGTATCGCTTAAAATTCTCTGAGCCGAGGTTCGAAGTCATAATAACGATCGCGTCGGAAAGGTAAACCTTCTTGCCGCGACCGTCCGTCATCCAGCCTTCGTCGAATGCCTGTAAAAACAAATTCATCAAATAAGGCGAAGCTTTTTCGACCTCATCGAGCAACAAAACCGTGTATGGATTATCACGAAGTTGCTCAGTCAAAATCCCGCCTCGCTCTGATCCGACAATGCCGCGCGGCATTCCGATAAGCTTTTCGATGCCGACCGTTCCGTCGCCGTATTCGCTCATATCAATGCGAACCATTTTTTCTTCGTCGCCGAACATAAATTCGGCAACCGCTTTCGCTAATTCGGTTTTGCCGACTCCGGTCGGACCCAAGAAAAGCAGAACGCCGTCGGGCGCGTAATGATTTTCTTTGAGCGGACCTTTATTTAACCTTAACCTTTCGGCAACGGCGCGAACCGCGTCCTTTTGTCCAATGACGCGATTAGCGAGATCAACTTCCATCGCCGAAAAACGGTCGGAAGTATCGCGGTAAATCATATCGCGCGGAATACGTGATTCCTGCGAAATAACTTCGATGATGTGTTCGGGTTTAACGACGAGCGAAGTCGGCTCGTTGATTTCGACTTTGACCGAAGCCGTGTCTAACCAGCCGATTGCTTTGTCGGGAAGATGCAGATTCCGAATATATTTCGGCGACATTTCCAGCGCGGTATTAATCGCTTCGTCGGAAATCGTCACCGAATAATTTTTTTCCAGTCGCGGACGCAAACCGAGAAGAATTTCTCTGGTTTCCGCAATTGTCGGCTCATCAACTTTTACCAATCTAAATCTTCTCGCCAACGCTTCGTCTTCGCCGATATATTCTTTGTATTCGGTAATTGTCGTCGCGCCGATAATGCGTAATTCGCCGCGTGCGAGCGAAGATTTGAACATGTTTCCGGCATCGCTCGAAGTTCCCATTGCCGCGCCTGCGCCGATTATCGTGTGCGCTTCGTCAATGAAAAGAATAATGTTGGTTTTTTCTTTAACTTCATCAATGATGCCTTTGATGCGTTCTTCAAACATTCCACGCAGCATCGTTCCGGCGACCAAGCCGCCCATTTGCAGTTGAACGATATGCGAATCACGCAGGCGTTCGGGAACTTTTTCCGGCTCTAACTCGATCATTCTGGCTAAACCTTCGACGACCGCCGTTTTGCCGACTCCGGGTTCGCCGACGAGCATCGGCGAATTTGAACGCTCTTTGTGAGCAAGAATTTCGATCATCTGACGAATTTCCTTTTCGCGTCCGATGGTCGGCGGAATTTTATCCTGACGAGCTAATTTATTCAGCGAAACGCCGAAATGTTTGAGAAATGACGGCAACTCGTATTTTTGCCGCACTCTTTCTTCTTCTTTCTCACGTTTGCGGATTCGGGTTCGAGCCGTCTGCGCGACTTCATCAGCCGGAACGCCGAGATTTTGCAGAACGTCGTTTAAAATACTTCGTTCGTCATTCGACAAAACGTAAAAAATATCGCTGCCGTCAATCACGCGGCGACCCTGCGAACGCGCCCGATCCATCGCGCGTTTGAAAAGTTCGGTGGTTTCGGGTGCGATGCGGAATCCTTTTCCGAGATGCTGTCGTCCCGCGTCCATCCGTTTTTCGATTAAAAGTTTGACCGAACGCGGATCAACTGCCAGATCGCGCATCGTGGCATTGAAAAGTTCAGTTTCCTCGTTGGCGATAGCGTGCAAAATATGTTCGATTGAAATGTAATTTTGATCGCGGCGTTTCGATTCGTCTAAAGCGATTTCCAAAATCCGCCGTCCGCTTTCGCTGAATTTATCTTTATATGCGTCTATATCTGCCATAATTTTTTCTCAATTTAAAACTGTCAACTTTTGATGCCGTTAGTTCGATTTATTATGCCAAAAATATTGTATCATTTTGCTCCCGCTCAATTGCAAGTTATTACAAAAAACTTCCGTAAAATGTGTCGTTGTTGCCGGACTGTATATTTATAATTTTCTGATGAAAGCCAGACCGTATCATCGCCGCTGATTCTCGAACGCCTTTCAAATGGGCAATTGGAAATCTATATTTTTTCGTAGAAATCGGATGAATTTTTTCGTAGAAATCGGATGAAGAATTCTTTTTGGCGGATTTACTTCTTGTCCGGCAGACAGCAAAATGTTCAGAGTCTCTGGCTTACATTTTTTATTTGCAAGTTTTGTAAGTGCTTTGATAAATTGTTTTGTAGTTATTTGTCGTTATGCGGCGGGACGTATTTAGAAATGAATTTCTTAATGCGGGGAACTCTTTTTAAACTTCTGGCATTATGATTGCGTTATTTAGAAAAATAAGGCTGTTTGTAATATTGATTTAATACGTAGTAATTTTAGTTTTACAGCCTCACAGGGGTGTATATGTCCAAAAAAATTCTCATTGTTGAAGATTACGAAGATACCCGAAACTTTATGAAATTTCTTATCGAAAGTTACGGCTATCAAGTTATCGAAGCTGCCGACGGAATCGAAGCGGTAGATCAGGCAAAGCATTTGTCGCCGGATTTGATCTTGATGGATATTTCTCTGCCGATGGTAGATGGCTTGACGGCAACGCGGGCTATTCGGGAGTCGAACACGGCGGCTAAACTTCCGATAATTGCCGTAACCGCATTCGGGAAATCTTATTATGACAAAGCGATTGCCGCCGGTTGTAATGATTTAATTGATAAGCCGGTTGATTTTGAAATGCTCAAACCGGTTCTTAATTATTATTTACAGTCTTAAAGATTTCAATTTTTAAGTTTATCGACGGCTAACGTATAAGCTGTCTTTTATCCAAAAACGCCAGTGCTTTTCGGCAAACTCTTCGGCATAATCAATTCCGATGCGTTTGCCGCTTATTATTTCAGTCGCCGTGAGATTCTTATAATCTTCCAGCCAAACTTTATCACTAAGTAAATCCTCATTGTTATAACTCTTGTCAATAGCGAGCGCAACACATAGTTTTCCCGGTCCCGACGTGAGATTTTTGTCAGCCATCTTGCCGCGACGAACGCGCATAATTTCAATATTTTCAACCGGTTCGACGGCACGGATCAAAATCGCGTGCGGCGTATCTACCGCGCCGACAACGACATTGAACTGAAAATACATTCCATAAATAAAAAATACATAAACCGTTCCGCCGACGGCAAACATCGTTTCGGTGCGCTTTGTGCGGCGCATTCTGTAAGAATGCGCCGCTTTGTCAATTGCGCCGAGATATGCTTCGGTTTCGACGATCATTCCCGAAACTCTTTCTCCGTTTGTGTCCGGCACGACGAGTAGTTTTCCAAGTAAGTCACGGGCGATTTGCAGAGTATCTTCGCGCACATAAAATTCACGGGTTAATTTCATAAAGATTCGAGCATAAAACAAAGCCGGAAAAATCAAAAATGAAGTCGTTTATTAAGCGAATTAACTATAACTTAAATTTTTTGCATCAATCTGCTTCATCACTTTTTGGTATGAAGTTTGCTCAAAAGCGCATATAAGAACAACAAACTCAAACGGGTGTGCGGAAATCATACAAAAGCGTCTTTGAATGTATCAAAAGATACAATGTTCAAAAATGAATCGAATTTATTAATTTTAAGACAGAGAAGGAGAAATAAAAATGCAGGTAAAAGAAATTATGACGAAAAATCCGGCGTGCGCGACGGCGGAAACCAATTTACAGGAAATTGCGCGAATGATGGTTGACAATGATTGCGGCTGTATCCCGATTGTTGATGGCGAAGACACGAAAAGACCGACCGGAATGCTGACCGACCGCGACATTACCGTTCGCACGGTTGCCGAAGGCAAAAATCCGCTTGATTTGACGGCGGGCGATGTAATGACCGAAGACGTGGTAACGGTCACGCCGGAAATGAGTGTCGAAGAATGCAGCAATTTAATGGAACAAAAGCAGATCAGGCGCGTCGCTGTCGTTGATAAAAACGGCGCGTGTGTCGGAATGGTCGCGCAGGCAGACATCGCCACAAAAGGCAGTGAACAGCAGGCGGCAGACATCGTTCAGGAAGTTTCAAAAGCCAACGGTTAAATCAATTACGAATATCGAATTACGAATTACGAATTAAAGAATCTATTTCTGACTTTCGTAATTCGTAATTCGTAACTATTTTCCATAATCTTCAGGATAATAAACCAATTCGACAATATTTCCGCCGACACCTTTTGTGTAAAACGAAGATGTTCCGTCACGGTGCGGTTTGATCGGACGATTTTCTCTTTCAGCCGCTTTTTGTAGTTCTTCCATTGTTTCGACCTTCAAGCCGATATGCGCCGGATGTTTGGAATTCGGCGGTAATAAAGCGATTCCGAAACCGCGCACGTCGCGCATCATCGCCCAATCTTCAAAAAGCGACTCGACCGAAAATCCTAACCGCTTATATTCTTCGACATCACGATTTAAATCATCGGTTTTGACCGCCAAATGATCCACCGTTCCGGCAAAACGAAAATTTGATTCTTCAGACATTTTTGTATTTATAAAATCTCCCCGACTTTTATTTTAGAACTTGCCGCGTCATAACAAAAGGCGAAAAACGCGGGCGCAATTAATATGCTGTAAAATCCCGCCGAATCAGTCGGTATCAGCCTTTCAATTTTTGCTTTTCAAATTTCTTCTTATCAATGCGGTGACGACAATTCCGGCAGCGGCGATGCCGGCGACGATTTTCACGGTGTCGGTTTCAGGCGGCGGCAGCGCGATTACGCCGCGTTCGTCCGTGACCGCCGGACTATTGACGTAACGACCTTTGCGCGGCGGCTGGAAATTGCGGGCGAATTCTTTTAGCTGCCGCGCCGTATCCGCATCGTTTATCGGCTGACCGTGACCGGCGGCGACAACATTTGGCTCCAGATCGGCGAGCCGCTCGACCGAACGCCGCGCGGCTTGCCAATCGGTCGTAAAAGGCGCGGGCGGTTTACAAAATTCCTTTTTCTCAGTGATGTTGGAAATCCACGAATCCTGATTCATCGTCGCCAGCGCGTCTCCGGCGAGCAAAACGCGGTCGCTTTCGCGCCATAAAGAAATATGTCCTGCCGTGTGTCCGGGCGTATGGACAACCCGCCAGCCGCGCATTTCCGCGATTTCGCCGCTTTCCGGCAAAGCGTGAACGTGATTTTTTAAATCAATGCCGCCGTGCGGAAAAACCCGCGCCATCTGCGCGAGCGCACCGCCGACCGTCGGGTCTTGCGGCGGATAATCGGACAATCCGGTCAAATAAGGCATTTCCAGACGATGCGCGTAGACCGGAATTTTCCAGTCTTCGGCGAGTTCGAGAACCGAACCGGCGTGATCGAAATGTCCGTGCGTCAACACAATCGCCGACGGTTTCGCTCCCGCGCCGTAACGATCTTCGACGGCGCGGCGAATCTTCCCCGCCGCCAGCGGAATTCCCGTATCAACCAAAACAAACGAGCCGGGCGCGTTTTCCGGCGTGTCTACAAAATACGAATTGACGAACAATATTTTCGTGTAAAAAACGCCTGTGGCGACTTTTGAAAAATCTTTCTCCGATAACTGAATATTCGACATTTTTTCCTCCCTGTGTTCGTAAAAAAATAATTTTATTTGCTTAATTTTTCCGCTGTTTCTCTTTCCTTGCCCCAAACGTGATCGTCCACGCCGACTACGCCTTTTTGGCGGGCGCAGTGAGCGCAGCAGTAATAAGTCGCGTCGGCTTCTACGCCGTGACCGATGACTTTGCAGCCGCAGTTGGCGCAAACCGGCGCGAGTTTGTGGATCGCGCATTCAAAACAATCGAAAACGTGACGGTTTCCCGCCGTAATCACTTCAAAAGCCAGATAATAATCGTTGCCGCAAACTTCGCACTGTGCCATCGTTTTTTCTCCTTTTTTGTTTTCTATTTTAATCCATCGGGATGTGTTCCGCTATTTCGTAATGCGTATTTAAAAATGCGCTTCGTTTTCAAACGGCTCGTTCTGATAATTCAAGCCATCTTTGGGTATCGGTTTCGAGCTGTGAATTGAGTTTTTGCTGTTCGGTAAAAAGCTCGTTGACTTTGAAAGCGTCGGTGGCGAATCGGCTCAATTCGTTTTCGATTTCGGCTAGTCTTTTTTCCGCTTCAGGAATTTGCCGTTCGAGCGTTTCGATCTCGCGTTTTTCTTTGAACGTGAGTTTTTTCGCTTCGGATTTCGCGTTTTGCTGACTTGAATTGTTATCCGCCGCAATGATTTTCGATTCTTTTTCCGAAGGTTTTCCGGCTTCCTTGTTTTCGGCTTTTTCGCGTTCGGAGATTTCCAGATAAGTCGTGTAATCGCCGGGAAATTCGCGGATTTTTCCTTCGCCGGTGAATTTGAAAACGCTCTCAATAGTGCGGTCGAGAAAATATCGGTCGTGGCTGACGACAACGAGCGCACCCGCAAAATCGTCGAGGTATTCTTCGAGCGCGATCAAAGTCGGAATATCCAAATCGTTCGTCGGTTCGTCCAATAAAAGAACATTCGGCGAACTCATCAAAATTTTCAATAAATACAAACGCCGCCGTTCGCCGCCCGAAAGATTTCCGATGAGAGCATATTGCGCCGCCGGCGGAAACAGAAATTTCTCCAGCATTTGTCCCGCCGTAATCTGCTGTCCGCCGACGGTCGTGACGTATTCCGCCGTTTCGCGGATGTAATCAATCACGCGCTGTTCATCGCTCAACGCGCGGCTTTCCTGATCGTAATAACCGATTGCAACGGTTTGTCCGATTTCAATTTCGCCGCCGTCAGGCTGAATCCGATTTGTAATAATTTCCAAAAGTGTCGTTTTTCCCGAACCGTTTTCGCCGATGATTCCGATGCGGTCATCGCGTTTCAGCAGATATGTAAAATCGTCAATCAATTTTCGTCCGCCGTAAGACTTTGAAACATTTTCGAGTTCGACAATTTTCGTTCCCAGACGCTTTGCGCCGATGGCAATATCAATTTCGTTTTTCGCTCTTTCCTTCGGCTGATTTATTAAATCGTAAGCCGCGTTGACGCGCGATTTCGATTTTCTGGTTCTCGCTTTTGCGCCGGTTCTGAGCCACGCGAGTTCTTTTTTTATCAGCATATCGCGTTTGTGTCCTTCAGTTGCGCGAAGCGTTTCCTGCTCTTCTTTTTTCTCAAGATAATATGCGTAATTTCCGGCAAACGGCTGAATCGCGCCGCGCTCAATTTCAAAAATCCGGTTCGTCACGCGGTCGAGAAAATAACGGTCGTGCGTTACCAGAAGCAATGCGCCCGTATATCTTTTCAAATAATCTTCGAGCCATTCAATCGTGTCCGCGTCGAGATGATTGGTCGGTTCGTCCAAGATCAGAATGTCCGGTTTGAAAATAAGTTCGTGTGCAAGCGCGACGCGCTTTCGCTGTCCGCCCGAAAGCGTTTTCATCTGCGCGAATGTGTCTGTAATGCCGAGTTTGTCGAGAATAATATGCGCGTTCGTTTCGATTTCCCAACCGCCGGAAATTTCGAGTTCGTGCTGAAGCGCGGAAACTTTTTCGAGCGTTTTTGCGTCCGCGCCGCCGGTCACCAACTCGTGACACGCCGCTTCGTAATCGAGAATCGTTTTCATCACGCCGCCCGAAGCCGCGAAAATCGTTTCCAAAACCGTCGCTTCTTCATCTATCGGCGGATTTTGCGACAAATAAGCGAGCGTTTTTCCGCTTGCGCGTGTAACTTTTCCCGTGTCCGGTTCTTCACGTCCGGCAATGACGCGCAAAAGAGTCGTTTTGCCAGAACCGTTCGCGCCGATAATTCCGATTTTGTCGCGCTCTTCAAGCCCGACCGTCACATTTTCAAAAAGCGGTTTGATGCCGTAATTTTTGCCGACATTTTCCAGCGAAAGAATATTCATAAGTTCTTTTAACTTTACCGAATAAAAGAAGCGTCGCCAAATTCGGAACATTTCGCGGGCGAAAATGATTTTTTAGATATTTTCTTAAAACTCTTGTAAAATCAGATTCGAGGTGAAAAATTATGTCCGCAGTTTTAGAACGAACAATTCCAGACATCAACGCTGCCAACGGCGTAAAGCCGCACTTAATCACGGTTGCCGATTACGACCGGATGATCAAAGCCGGAATCTACACGGAAAACGACCGCATCGAATTAATTAACGGAAGGATTGTCGAAACTACGCCAAAAGGACCAAAGCACGTTTATTTTAATGAAGCAATTGCAGACTTTTTCAGAAAAACATTTGGTGTAAATGTTGATGTCCGCTCACAAAATCCGATAGTTTTAGATGACTTTTCCGAACCCGAACCCGACATCGTTTTAGCTAAACCGCCGCGCAAAAAATATCTCGAAAATCATCCGACACCGCCGGATATTCTGCTCGTGATGGAAATCTCCGACACGACTCTGGCTTACGACCGCGAGGACAAAGCCCGCGCCTATTCGCGCAGCGGAATTCAGCAATATCTGCTGCTCAATCTGCAAAACGAAACCATCGAAGACTACCGCGAACCAAGCCCGGACGGGTATCAATTTAAGCGAACTCACCGGAGCGGCGACGCTTTAAATTTAGTCGCGTTTCCCGAAATTGAAATAGAAGTCGTAAACCTGCTGCCGGAATAAAATATTGGTCAAGATTGATTTGATAAGGAAATTACGGCGCGAATTTTTCGTTAAAAATGACAAACCCGAATATAAAAAATATAGAAATACGCGAATGCGAAACAATTGAAGAATTGCAGGGCTGCGTTGATTTGCAGCGCACGGTTTTCGCCACGCCGGATTTAGAAAATTCGCCTGTTCGTCATTTGATCGTGACGAAATATGCGGGCGGTTTCACGCTCGGCGCGTTTGACGTGGGTAAAATGGTCGGATTCGTTTTGAGCGTTCCCGGTTTTAAAGGCGAAAAGAGATTTTTCTATTCGCATATGACGGCGGTTGACCGTAAATATCAAAACTGCGGAATCGGCGCGAAATTGAAATGGGCGCAGCGCGAAAGATCATTGAAGGAAGGCGTAAATTATATCAAATGGACGTTTCAGCCGGTTCAGGCGCGAAACGCTTTTTTTAATCTCGAACGACTCGGCGCGAACGTAAAAATTTATCAACCGAATTTTTACGGCACGGATTATTCAACTTCCGCCGAACAGGACAGTGTGCGCGGCGTTGACAGCGACCGGCTTTTCGCCGACTGGAACTTAGACAGCGAAAAAGTAAAAAGATTGGCAAGCGGCGAACAGTTTGAAGAAACCGGCGAATCGGCGCGAAAGATTGAAATTCCGAACGATTGGAACGATTTGGTAGTCAGCGACACGGCAAAAGCGATTGCCGAACAGGAAAGAATCAAACACGAATTTCAAATGGCATTCGCTGATGGTTTGATTGCGAAAGGCTTTGAAAGAAGCGAAGTGAATCCGAACTATCTTCTTTATAAAAATTGATTTTTCGGTTCTACCAAAGTTATACTTTTGATTATGAAAACAGCAGTTTCAATTCGAGATAACATCTTTCAAAAAGCCGAAAATTTCGCCAAAAAAGCTAAAATTTCGCGCAGTCAGCTTTATTCGGATGCGGTCGAGGAATATTTGGCAAAACGTAATGAAGAAGATTTGATCGCACGAATAAACGCAGTTTGTGATGAAGTTGACACTTCACTTGATCCGGTTATTCGTAATTACCAAAGCCGCGTAATTAGAAGAGAGAAATGGTAGGCGAACGCGGAGAAATTTGGTGGGCTGATTTGGGTGAACCACGCGGCTCAAGTCCGGGATTCGAGCATCCTGTATTAATTATTCAATCCGATTTTTTCAATCAATCAAAAATAAAAACTTGTGTCGTTGCAATGATTACGACCAACTTGCGATTGGCAAATCTTGACGGAAACATCCTTTTATCAACTAAATCAAGCGGTCTGGGAAAAGAATCGGTAGTGAATGTTTCGCAAATATTTACGGTTGACCGTCAAGATTTATTTGATTTTGTCGGCACACTTTCAGAACGCAAAATGGAGCAGATTGATAAAGGTTTGCGCCTCGTCCTTTCTTTATGAATCTTTTTGAACACGCCGAAAAAAATATCGAATCCGAAATCGAAAATCTTCGCCGCGAAATCAACCGGCACAACGAACTTTATTATCAAAACTCCGCGCCGGAAATCGCCGACGCGGAGTTTGACGCGCTTTTAGTCGAATTAAAAACGCTCGAAGACGAAAATCCCGAATTAATCACGCCCGATTCGCCGACGCAGCGTGTCGGCGGACGCTCGGAAGGCTTTAAGCCGTTCGTGCATCGGGTTCCGCTGATGAGCCTCGATAATTCTTATGATTTGGACGATTTGCGGGCGTTTGACGAACGCTGTCGCAAACTCGCTGACGGACGCAGTTTTAATTACGTCGCTGAGTTGAAAATTGACGGTTTGAGCGTCGCGCTGCATTACGAAAACGGAGTTCTCGTCGCGGGTGCGACGCGCGGCGACGGGCAGACGGGCGATGACGTTTACAGCAACGTCAAAATGATTCGCACGATTCCGCTCACATTAAAAGGCGATTTTCCCGAACGGGCGGAAGTGCGCGGCGAAGTTTTTATGGCGCGTTCCGTGTTTGAAAAAATCAACGCCGAACTCGAAATGCAGGGCGAAAAAATTTATGCCAATCCGCGCAATTTCGCTTCGGGAACGCTGCGCCAATTAGATTCATCGGTCGTAAAATCGCGCCGCCTCAATATGTTTCCGTATGATTTATTGAGCGGAAACCAAAAAATGTTTGCGACGCATTGGGAAAATTTCGAGTGGCTGGAAAACGCCGGTTTTAACGTCAATCCACATCGCCGTCTGTGCGAAAATTTTGACGAACTCGTCGAATTCGTCAACGAAATGCAGACAAAACGCGATTCGCTCGATTACGATATTGACGGCGTAGTCGTCAAAGTCAATCAAACGCAGTTGCAGCAGGAATTCGGCGCGACGACGAAAGCTCCGCGTTGGGCAATTGCCTACAAATATCCGGCAATGCAGGCGACGACGAAATTAAACGACATCAAAATTCAGGTCGGCAGAACCGGCTCGCTCACGCCGGTCGCCTATCTCGAACCCGTCCAACTCGCCGGAACAGTCGTCGCCCGCGCTTCGCTCCATAACGAAGATGAAATAAAAAGATTAAATATCAAACTCGGCGATTACGTTTTGATTGAAAAATCCGGCGAAATTATCCCGCAGATTTTGCAAATCATCGAATCCAGACGCACGGGCGACGAGCGCGAATATGAATTTCCGAAAATTTGTCCGGTGTGCAGTTCGGAAGTCGCGCGTCCCGAAGGCGAAGTCGTCACGCGTTGCACAAACGCCGATTGTCCGGCAAAAGTAAAAGCCAGAATTCTCTATTTCGCCTCGCGCAAAGCGATGGACATCGAAGGTTTGGGCGTTATTTTAGTTGAAAAACTCGTGGATTTGGGTTTGGTAAAAACCGTCGCCGACATTTATTCTTTGACGCTCGAACAAATTTCCGAACTCGAACGAATGGCGGAAAAGTCGGCGACGAATCTAATCAACCAAATCGAAAACTCAAAAATGCGCGGTCTGCAAAGACTTTTATACGGCATTGACATTCGTCACGTCGGCGAACGCTACGCGAAAATTCTCGCTAATCATTTTCGTTCAATTGATAAACTCGCCGAAGCATCGGTTGAAGAACTCGACGCGATTCACGAAATCGGCTTAACCGTTGCCGTTTCAGTTTTCAATTTTTTCCGTAATTCGCGCAATCAGGAAGTTATAGAAAGATTAAAAGCGGCGGACGTAAAAATGGAAATTGACGGCGATTCTTCAACAAATTTTGATGAAAATTTTGCCGGAAAAACTTTCGTCTTAACCGGCAAACTCGAACAATTCACGCGCGACGAAGCCGCCAAACTTATCGAAGAACGCGGCGGACGGGTTTCCGGCTCGGTCAGCAAAAAAACCGATTACGTCGTCGCCGGCGAAGATTCCGGTTCAAAACTGACGAAAGCCGAAAGTTTGGGCGTAAAGGTTTTGAGCGAAGGTGAATTTAAGGAAATAGTTGGTTAATCAATATAGAAAGAATGTATAATTTCTTTGCCGCAAATTTTACATAAACGAGGTGTTTAATGATCGAAACCCTAGAAAAAACAGGCGAGTTAAAAACCGTAAAACTGGAAAAAGACACCTGGATTTTGGAAGTTCCGGCTGAAGTTTGTCGAAAAGAAGGTTTTGCCGAAGGAACGCTCGTTAGTTTGACTTTTGAGAATGGCGGAATCCGAACCTCATACATCAGACCTTCAACTGAAACGAAATCTTTCTTAGATCGCGTAATTGAAGAGGAGAAGGAATATTTTGAGGAAATGAAACGAATTGGCGACTGATGAAATAAAATATGTTTCGTTTGAAGAAGCCGTGCGTATTCATTTCGGCTTAATGTGACGTTTGGGCGAAGTTCGTTATGGAATTGAAAGCCGCGATTTGATTGAATCGGCGTTAGCGCGTCCGAAACATTCCGCCGTCTATGAAAATGCCGACATTATTCGCCAATCGGCAACGCTTCTGTTCGGACTCGTCAAAAATCACCCGTGGAGGGGCGGAAATAAACGAACGGCGACAACTATCTTACGCCGATTTCTTGAACTCAACGGTTATCAAAGAAATTGGGCGATAGTCGAACAAATAGAGTTGGTTTTAGCCGTCGAATCGGACGCTTGGAAAGTTGACGAGATTGAAAATTGGTTGCGAAGCAAAGCAAGTAAGTTAATTGGAACTATTTAATGAACACTCAGGAAGCAGAAGAAAAGCTAAAAGATTATTTGTTTAGTGGAATTCGAGCGGAATTGTATTGTGCGAAAGAAGCAAGAGCCGTTGCTAAAGTTATTGGAGATCACTCAGAAAGACTGGGTGCTACGCGATTTTATTCTTTATTTGCTTGGTTAAATGTGGTGTTTTCCGAGCGTGAAACTCTTTGTGTAGCAAAAATTTTTGATAGACCGAATAAAAAGTTTCCTGTGCGAAGTATTTCATCAACTCTGATACTGATTGAAGAAAACGCAGGAATTTGGAGTTTGCCCGAAAGAGGTTATCTTGAAGAGTTATTGGCAAAAAACGGATATGATGTAATTAAATATAAAAGCAACGAACAAATTGCCCTCGCTGTCGTTGAATATTTCTGGCGAACAATTCCTTCAGTTGAAAAGAAAGATGATTGCCAATTATCCAGCGCATTAAACCGAGTATTTCAATCAAGAGATAAAGTGCATGCTCATAATGAAGATATTCTCAGAACTGAAAGAACTTTACCAACTTGGACAGATACCAAAAATTTAATTGAATATGCAGAAGAATTTAGTAAAACAGTAAGCAGAGGCTTTTTGGGACTAGCAGAAATAATTACCGATCCTGAAGCAACATCAAGACAATTTGAAAGGTTGATGGGAATTTCAAAATTGGTCAATGAAGAGTATTTAAGAGATGGGAAAAACCTTCGCTTTATAGAAATTTTAAGAAAAGAAATATTTGAAAGTAATTAATATAATCAATGTTGAGAAAACACAATGAACAATCTTTTTAACGCAAATTTAGCGGAAGTTGATTCGGTTGCGGCGCAAGCGATAAACGGTGAAATGATTTAATTGCCGGAGAGGTAAGAAGATGTTAACGGATACAATTCAAGTTTCAGGACTTTCGGAAGAAGTAGTCGAAGCAGTCAAGGAGAGAGCGAAGGAAGTCGGCGTGGCGGCGGAAGAATATGTGCGTTTTTTGATTGAAGAAGATATTGCATCGCCGCTCAACGCGCGGGTTTTATATGCGCCGGTGCGCGAACAAATCAAGGCGAGCGGCATTTCCGATGAAGATTTGGACGTTTTGCTCGAAGAAGCCAGAGAAGAAGTTTTTCGGGAAAATCGTCAATGAGAAGGAATCTTTTGCCGGTCGTTTTCGACTGTATGATTTTTCTGCAAGGTTTGATAAATGAACGCGGCGCGGGGTAGTGTCCTAATAGTGTGTTGCTCTGAAACAATAATTCTGGCAACACATTTTTGTTCGTGCTAATCTCATTTTATTATGCCGAAAAGGAAAGACGAAAACGAATTAGCCAAATCTTTGATTGACG
>JALYQJ010000151.1 GCA_030855875.1 Acidobacteriota bacterium | reverse complement strand
GTGGATCGGCATCGGTCACGCCGGAACGCTGATTTCCGCGATCTTGTTGCTCCTGAATCAAAAATGGCGAACTTCCATCAACCGCTTTGCCGAAGCGATGACGCTGTTTGCCGTCGCCTGCGCCGGTCTTTTTCCGCTTTTGCACACCGGTCGCCCGTGGCTCGCTTACTGGCTTTTCCCGTATCCGAATACGATGGGAATGTGGCCTCAATTTCGTTCGCCTTTGATGTGGGACGTTTTCGCGGTTTCGACCTATGCGACAATTTCGCTGCTTTTCTGGTATGTCGGTTTGATTCCCGATTTTGCGACTTTGCGTGATCGGGCGAAAAACCCGATTTTTAAATTCGTTTACGCCGCGCTTTCGTGGGGTTGGCGCGGTTCAGCCAGACATTGGCATCGCTACGAAATCGCTTATTTGCTGCTCGCGGGAATTTCGACACCGCTCGTGCTTTCGGTTCACTCAATCGTTAGTTTCGACTTCTCGGTGTCGCAGCTTCCGGGCTGGCACGCGACGATTTTTCCGCCGTATTTCGTGGCGGGCGCGATTTTTGCCGGATTTGCGATGGTTTTGATTTTGTGTATTCCGCTTCGCCGCTGGTATAAAATGGAAGATTTTATTACCGACACTCATCTAATTTTTATGGGTAAAGTGATGCTGGCGACCGGATTAATAGTCGTTTACGGCTATGCGATGGAAGCGTTTTTCGGTTGGTATAGCGCGTCGCAATACGAAGTCTTTATGATAAAGAATCGTGTTTTTGAAGGTCCGTATTGGTGGTCATACTGGCTTTTGATTTTGTGTAACGGAATTTCGATTCAGTTTCTCTGGTTTAAACGATTTCGGGAAAGCGAATTCTGGCTGTTTGTCATTTCAATCGTCGTCAGTATCGGAATGTGGCTCGAGCGTTTTGTGATTATCGTCACGAGTTTGCACCGCGATTTCCTGCCGTCTTCGTGGGCGATGTATGCGCCGACGATGTTTGATTGGTCAATGTTTATCGGCACACTCGGGTTTTTCTTTACGCTTTTGTTTCTATTTGTCCGGTTCGTTCCGATTATTTCGATTTTCGAGGTGCGAACGCTTTTGCCCGACGCGCAGGTCGCTCATAACGGACATCACGCGGCGCACGGCGAACTGCACGATCAGCCGAACGCTTTTAACGAAGCGGTCAATGAAACGCAGGATGATGAAGCGAGAAAGTAGAGGAAATAGAGATAATAGATTTTTGTAGATTGATTTTGCGGTCAAACGTATTCGTCCGCATTCGGTAAAAAGGGCAACTCACCCGTGTCTTATCGAGTGCCAGCGAAAACGGTTGACCGCAATGCGAGACAAAAAGATTATGGACAGAAAAATTTACGGATTAATGGCGGAATTCGATACGACGACGGAAATCGTCCGGGCGGCTGAAAAAGTGCGCGATGCCGGTTATAAAAAAACCGACGTTTTTTCTCCGTTTCCGATTCACGAAATGGACGAAGCACTCGGCATCAAGCGCAGCATTCTGCCGTATCTTGTTTTTGGCGGCGGCGTTGTCGGACTGATGTCGGGAATCGGCTTGCAGTGGTTCGTTCACGTTTTCGATTACCCGCTGATTGTCGGCGGTCGCCCGTTTTTCAGTCTGCCGTCGTTTATTCCGCCCGCATATGAATTGACGATTCTTTTAGCAGGATTCACGGCGGTTTTCGGAATGCTTTTTCTGAACGGTCTGCCGCAGCCGTATCATCCGGTTTTTAATGTGCCGCGATTCGCTCTGGCTTCGCGCGAAAAATTCTTTTTACTGATTGAAACAAAAGACCCGAAATTCGATTACGAGGAAACAAGAAGTTTTATGCAAAATCTCAATCCGCAGGAGGTTTTCGATGTGGATGAATAAGTTCAAAGTCCGAAGTCCAAAGTCTGTAGTCGGCAGTCGGCAGTCGGCAGTCGGAAAGCGCACGATTTACTGCTTACTGCTTACTGCTTACTGCTTACTCGCAGTCGGCTGCCGTTATGATATGCAGGATCAGCCGCGATATAAAACCTACAAAAAGAGCGATTTCTTTGCCGATGGTCGCGCTTCGCGTGATTTGCCGGAAGGCACGGTTTCACGCGGAAACTTGCGTGATGATAAAGCGTTTTTCACGGGCAAGATTGATAATCCGAATCCGAACGTGCAGGTTCAATCAACGACCGACGCGACCGGCAACACGCTGGTTTCGAGTTTCCCGAACGATATTGTCAAAATTCCGGTTCCGGTAACGGAAGAACTGCTCAATCGCGGGCAGGAACGCTACAACATTTATTGCATCGTTTGTCACGGTCCGGTTGGCAGCGGCGACGGAATGATTGTGCGGCGCGGCTATCCGAAGCCTTCGACATATCACGATGATCGTCTGCGAAACGCGCCGGACGGACATTTTTTCGATGTAATTACAAACGGCTGGGGAAAAATGAATTCCTACGCGCATCAAATTCCGGTCGCCGACCGTTGGGCAATCGTCGCTTACATTCGTGCGCTTCAGGTGTCGCAAAATCCGAACGGAAACGCGCCGACAGCGGCAAACCGACCGGCGAACACGGCTAATACGAATACTGCCGCAACGCCGAACGCAAATGTTTCGACTAACACAAATTCGCAGGGAGGCGGAAGATAAATGACAAATTTCGATAATTATCAGGCTCCCGAAGAAATGAATCGCTGGCGCACATTCACGCTCGGAATCGGCGGCATTTTATCAATTATTATTCTGGGCATCGCCGTAATTTTCCCGGAACAGCGCGAACAGGCTCTGCGCTCGTGGCTTTTGGGCTTTATCTTTTGGGGCGGCATCGGCATCGGCTGTCTCGGTGTTTTAATTTTGCAGTATTTGACGGGCGGCGCGTGGGGCGTTGTCACGCGCCGGATTTTAGAAGCCGGTTCGCGGACGATTCCGATAATTTTCGTGCTGTTTCTGCCGATTATGTTCGGCGTTACGTTTTTGTATGAATGGACGCATCTGCCAAACGATGAAATCGTTCAATGGCGGCAGCCGTATTTGAGCGCACAATGGTTCATAATTCGAGCCGTTTTATACTTCATTTTGTGGTATTTGATGGCGCACTTTCTCAACAAGTGGTCGGTGCAGCAGGACGCGGCAACGAACTATGACGAAGCGGCAAAGCCGCTGGCAGATGCCGGTAAATTTTCCGGTCCGGCGTTGGCGTTTTTTATACTCGTCGTCAGTTTCGCCGCGATTGATTGGGTGATGACGCTCGACCCGCACTGGTTTTCGACGATGTGGGGATTTTTGTTCGTCGCCGGTTGGGGATTAAGCTGTTATTGTTTTCTCGTCGCCGTTCTCGCGTATCTTTCGGACAAAGCACCGATGAACCGCGTCGTCGGCAAACGTCATTTTCACGATTTGGGCAAACTGATGCTCGCGCTCGTGATGGTTTGGGCGTATTTCAATTTTTCGCAGTTTCTGATTATCTGGTCGGGCAACATTCCCGAAGAAACGCCCTGGTATTTAACCCGCGGAACAGGTGGTTGGGGCGTAATCGGAGTAATTTTGATTTTGTTTCACTTTGCGTTTCCGTTTTTGGTTTTGCTGACGCGCGACGTTAAAATCCGGGCGAAATGGCTGGCGACGCTGGCGATTTTTATTTTAATTTTGCGGCTGACCGATATGTATTACTTGATCGGTCCGAATCCGAGAATTTCGACGCACGGAAAAACGCTCGATTTCTTTTCGAGTATCAGTTGGATGGATTTTGCCGCTCCGCTGGCAGTCGGCGGAATCTGGCTCTGGTTTTTTATCGGCGAATTAATGAAACGTCCGCTTGTTCCAATCAACGATCCGTATCTGGCGAATGCGATAGAACACGGGAAAGGGCATTGATAATGAAAATGGTGAATTATCAATGGTGAATGGTGAATTAAGAATAAATTCTTCCATTTATCATTTATCATTCACCATTCACCATTAAAAAAGTTATGGGAAATACGAAACACGAAAAATCGTTTGTGGATTATGACAAACCGTATGAGCAGAATCTGATCGGACTGCGCGGCGTTATTTATTTCGGTGTCGGGTTGTTTTTGCTGATTGTCGTTACATTCGGGCTGATGTGGGCTTTGCTGAACGTGATGGAAAAGGAAGCGGAAAAATCGAAGGCTTCGGATAATCCGATGATGATGAACGACAGAGAGCGTCTGCCGCCCGAACCGCGTCTGCAAGCCGCGCCCGGTTTCGGTGTCGAATCGCCGAACGGACGGGTCAATCTTGAATTGAAGGCTCCGCAGTCGGAATACTGGGAATTGCGCGAGCAGTGGAAAACGCTCTGGAAAAACGGGCAGAAAGATGCGAATACCGGCACGGTCGTGACGTTGGCGGTTGACGAAGCGAAAGCGAAATATTTACAGCAGTCGGCAGGCGCAGCGACAACCACGCAGCCACAGCCGCAAACCGACGAAGCAGTGCAAAAATCGCGTTTGTTCGTTTCCGATTCGAGTGCGGGCAGAATTGCTTCGGAAAAACGCAGGTAAATGTGTGTTTTATAAAGATTTGATGAAAACTTTGCGGCAGAAAATTCATCAAATTATGTGATTAAAAAAATGAAAAAAAGTTCGACAAATTCAGCAGTTTTGAAGTTGACACTTTTCAGTCTGGCGATAATTTTATCGGTTTTCAACGGCGCGTCGGCGCAAAAGTCGGAACATTATAATTCGCCGCTCTACGCGCCGAAAACTTATGATCCGAGTCAAACTTCGAGCAACGGGTTGCCGAAGGTTTTGCAGGAAGTCGGGATTGAGCAAAAACTCGGCGAACAGCTTCCGCTCGATACGGAATTTCAGGATGAAAACGGCGTTGCGGTAAAACTGGGCGATTATTTTAATAAAGATAAACCAATTATTCTCGCGCTGGTTTATTACGAATGCCCGATGCTTTGCAATCAGGTTTTGAACGGCTTGACCGGATCGCTGAAAGGAATTTCCTTCGATGCCGGAAACGAATTCGATGTCGTCGCCATCAGCTTTGACGCGCGCGAAAATGAAAAAGCAGGTTTGGCGAAAAACAAAAAAACGAGCTATTTGGAGCGATACGGACGCTCAAAAACTGAAAAAGGCTGGCATTTTCTGACCGGCAAACAGGAAGCGATTGACAAAATAACGAATGCCGTCGGGTTCAAATACGAGTGGGACGAACAATCGAAACAGTTTGCTCACGGCAGCGCAATAATGGTCGTCACGCCTGAAGGAAAACTTGCGCGGTATCATTACGGCATTAATTACGCGCCGAAGGATTTGAAATTCAGTCTGATGGATTCGGCAAAGCATAATATCGGAAATCCGGTCGAACAGCTTTCGCTGTATTGTTACCACTATGATCCTTCGACCGGAAAATACGGTTTGCAAATATTGAGTGTTTTACGGTTGATGGCAGTCGCCACAATTTTAGGAATCGGCGCGATGATGCTTGTTTTTTGGCGTAAAAATAAAAACAAAAAAGCAGATATGAAATAGGATTTAAGTTTTAGATTTCAGACCCGAAAAAAATGCAGAAAGATTGCAAAAAATGGCTCTGAGATTTTTATAAGAATATGCAAAATAATTCGTGGGTTTCATTTTTTCCCGAACAGGCTTCGAGTTTTGCGTGGCAGGTTGATGCGCTGTATTTTTATCTGATTGCAATCAGTGCGTTTTTCACCGTGCTAGTTGTGACGGCACTTTTTGTTTTCGGTATCAAATATCGGGAAAAGGAAAGATATGCTACCGGCGCGGAAATTCACGGATCAATCGGGTTGGAAACGCTCTGGTCAATTATTCCGTTTGTCATCTCGATGACTATTTTTCTCGGCGGCGCGATTGTTTATTACAACCAGTTTCGGATGCCCGAAGAAGCGACGGAGATTTACGTCGTCGGCAAACAATGGATGTGGAAAATCCAGCACAGCAGCGGACATCGCGAAATTAACGAACTGCACGTTCCGGTCGGACGCAACATTAAATTGACGATGACGACCGAAGACGTTCTTCACGATTTCTTTATTCCGGCTTTCCGAACAAAGGCGGATGTTGTGCCGGGTCGCTATACTTCGATTTGGTTTAATGCGACAAAGCCGGGCAAATATCATCTGTTTTGCGCCGAATACTGCGGTTTGAATCATTCGGGAATGGGCGGTTACGTTTATGTGATGGAACAGCGCGATTTTGATAACTGGCTTGCCGGTAATGTTTCAGGACAAACGCCGGTCGCCGCCGGTCAGGATTTATTTGAAAACAAACTCGGCTGCGCGTCGTGTCATCAAGGCGGACAAGACCAGCGCGGCGCAAAACTCGAAGGAATTTACGGCACGGACGTTAAATTAGTGGGCGGTCAGTCGGTTCGCGTTGACGACGAATATATCAGAAACTCGATTTTGAATCCGTCCGCGCAAATCGTCGAAGGCTATCAGCCGATTATGCCGACCTTTAAAGGACAAGTCACCGAAGAACAATTGGTTCAGCTTGTCGCGTATATAAAATCCTTGAGCAACAACGCGACGGGCGGCGCGACAACGACGACCGGAAACACGACCGTTACAGGCACAAATAATATGAGTAATTCGGGTTCGGGCGCGAATACGATGATACCGCGCCGGGCTGACAGAGGCGATTCAAACAGTCAGGGCAGCAATCCGAACGCGCCGGAAAACAGGTCTGAGCCGCTTAACAGCAGTAA
>JALYQJ010000312.1 GCA_030855875.1 Acidobacteriota bacterium | reverse complement strand
CGGCGTGTATAACCGAAACTTGAATTAATACCAACAGTTTCTGACGGCAGGATGCCATCAGGACAGCCGCCAAGATGGCGGCGTTACGTTTTTTCTGACTTTTCAGACACGCTCTAACACGGAACTGACGTTAAATTATAATTTCTCAAATTTATCGAGGCGTTAAAATAATCAACTCCTTTGTTGCCGTTTCAACCGCTGATTTGCTGAACGGAAAAACCGGCGTGTTGCCGTTCGCCCAAAATTCCAGTTGATCTTTGTAATGCGCGGATTTCGGATCGCCCGATTGTCCGGTTGGAATAACAAAGCGCGTCGCATCCCAATCGGCGGGCGCGGCGATAAAGCGCATCGAGACCGCCGAACCGACATTCGGCGACGCGCCCGCTCCGCTCGAACCGTTTTGCGGCAATGCCGGAATGACAAATTGCCCGACCGCGAGCGGATGTGGAAAAGTCGTTTTGACGCGCTCGCCCCACGTCCATTTCGCTTCGTCCGCGCCGATTTGTTTCGTCAGATTCGCTTTCGCTTCCGTTTCACAAGCCTTAATTAAATCGGAGTAGGACGTAAATTCCTTCGGCAGCCAGTCCTTCGGTTTTTCCGTCAGTATTTTATCGAAAATAGCCGGTTCATAAACAAAGAATGCTGTTTTCGCCCGTTCTGCACCGAGATTTGCCGCCGTAATTTTGTTGCGAAATGCCGAGCGCATCGAATCGGCGACGAGCGCGGCTTTAGAATCGGCGTTCATTCGTCCGTCCCACGCGGCGAGCAATTTCAAAGTTTCATCCGACGCGGCTTTTTCTTTAACGACTTCACGCGCAAACCGCGAATTAATTTCGCTGAACGTATCGAACTGAAAATCGCGCATATCGTTAATCGAAACTTTCGAGTTTGCCTTTAACAAATCGTGTAATCTTTTAGCGCGGGAAACCGTATGCGCCCGCGCGATCAAATCGTGATATTTGTAGGATTTGCCGATTGTTCGCTGATTTGCCGTGACGATAAAGCCTTCGGGCGGATTGTAAAGCTGCGGCAGTTCATCGAACGGAATAAAACCCGTCCAGTCGCCCGCGTCGGTCGCGCCGTCGTAAGGCAAACTGCCGTCGCCGGTTTTGCGAATCGGAACTTTTCCGGCGGCGATCCAGCCGATATTTCCGGCTTTATCAGCGTAAACGAAATTCTGCATCGCGCCCGCGTAATTTTTCAACGCGTTACGAAAATCATTCCAATTTTTCGCTTTTGCCAAAGTCGAAAACGCCGCTAACAAATCGTTTTTCGGATCACGCGCCGTCCATTTCAAAGCGTATTTTTTGCCCGCTTCTTCCAAAACAATCACGCCGTTGCGCGTTTCCACAACTTCCAAAACTTCCGTCACAGTATCCGGCGACAAAGGATTATTCCGCACCTTGATTTCTTCTTTGCGAACTGTCGGCGTTTCCCAACCGTTCGGCGTTTTATATTTTCCCTCGGCGTTGAAGGTTTCGACGTACAAATCCTGCACGTCCGGTCCGACGTTTGTCGAACCCCACGCGAAGTGTTCGTTATGTCCGATAATCACGCCCGGAATTCCGGCGGTCGAAACTCCTGCAACCCGACCGTTCGGCGACGAGAGATTTATCAGATACCAGATCGGCGGCTGCGTATTTCGCAAATGCGGATCGTTGGCAAGAAGCGGTTTGCCATCAATCGTGCGTTTGCCGGAAACGACCCAATTATTGCTCGCCGCCAAATCTTCGGCGTAAAACCCGATGCGTTCGAGCGAAGATTTTCTAATCGCTTCCTCTCTCTCAGCAATTTTTAAAGCGTAATCAGTAATCCGTAATTGACTTGGGACTTGGGACTTGAGACTTGGGACTTCTGCATCTTTCCCAAACAAAATCACATCGTAAGTCGTAACCTGATTCAGCAAATCCGCCTGTTTTTCCTTCGGCAAACTTTGCAGAGAAACACGAAGCAAATCGTCGCTCCACGTCGATGAAAGCCCGTCCGCCAAAATCTTGCCGATGACAATCGTATCGGTCGGTCGCCATTCGCGCGGGCTGTATTGCAAAATCTTAAACTCGATTGGCAAAGTGTCTTTACTCAAAGTCGCAATATAAGCATTTACGCCGCGGGCGTAATTTTCGAGCGCGGCTTTTAGTTCGGGCGAAAGATATTGCAAACTGTCTTCGGCAATTTTCGCAAAACCGAATTTTCGCCAGCGTTTGTCTTCTTCCAAAACGGTTTTGCCGAAAAGTTCCGCCGTTTCGCCGCGAGCAACGCGTCGATATAAATCCATCTGCCAAAGACGGTCTTGCGCCGTTACAAAACCTTGCGCGAAATATAAATCAGCTTCATCTCGCGCTTCGATATACGGAATTCCGCGCTCGTCGCGTCGCACGGTAACTTTGTCTTTCAAGCCTGCTACGGTAAGCGTTTTTTCCTGCAACGCCGGTGCGGTTTGCGCCCAACAAGCGGTTACAAAAACGATATTCAGAATGAAACAAAACGGAATAATTTTTCTCATTGTCATAAAATTAGTTGGCGAATAATTCTTTGATTTTCAATTTAAATTTCGGCAAAAGCGAAGTTTTCAGCAATTCATTTTCGGTATAAATCTTCGCTTCTTTTCCAATCTCAAAAACTTCAATCTCTTTTTGCTGCGGTTTGACCGCCCAATATTCGGGAATATTATACATTTCATAAAGCTCGCGTTTGATTTGTAGGTCGCGGCGGGCGTTGACTCTGCCGGGCGAGAGAATTTCGATGACGAGTTCCGGCGCACCGTGAAACTTTCCGTCCTTTTCATTGAGAATTTCGTCGCGCCTGTCGTGCGTGATAAAAATCAAATCGGAAATCACGCCGTCAAATTCGCTAAATATTAAACCCGGCGTTGTAAGAATTTCGCCAACCGGATTCTTTTCCAGATATTTTGAAAATTGGACAATGATTCGAGCAGTTAAAAGTTGATGGATGTAATTCGGCGCGGTTGACACAATAATTTCTCCTCCGATTAGTTCGCAGCGAAAAAATTCGTCCGTCGCAAATCGCTCGACATCTTTGTTGGTAAAAAGTTCGATTCTCTCTTCCGCCAGAGGACGGAAAACATATTGTTGCACTGCGGTTCGGGTCGTCGGTTCGAGCATAAATTTCACCTCGTTTTTCTTTTTTACGAATTTATCATAACCGATAAATTTCAACTATTACTTTTGCAATTCGCTTTGAACAAATTTGTAAATCGAATCGTTTAGCAAAAC
>JALYQJ010000310.1 GCA_030855875.1 Acidobacteriota bacterium | reverse complement strand
TCCGCCGAACCGAATCTTTCCAGCAGTTTCGTCGCCGCCCGCGGACCGATCTGCGGTGTCATATTGAGAGAAATCCACTCTTTCATATTTTGGATTTTAGATTTTGGATTTTGGATTAGCTAAATTTTTCTCACGCAAAGTTTTTATCGAAGAAACCGTCATTGCGACAATTTCATTTGTGTCTTTCATTAAAGGTAAAAGTTTAGCTTCGGACACAATATTTGATTCAATTAGAAGCTCAAGCCAATATAAACTTTCGTCGGCTTCTTCTTCGACAATAGCGAGTTTGTGCAAAATATCAGCCGTAGATTTTCCGCGACAAGCCGCACGATAATTTGCACCGACCGAAGTTGCCGACCGAAGCAGTTGTTTGCCGATAATTTGCGCGGAATTTGTATTCGGAAGCGATTCGACAAGACGAATAACACGAATCGCAATCTGTTTAGTGCGATCTTTAAATTCCTGTTCGGTCATATATTGATCTCATAATCCAAAATCCAACATTGATCTTATAATCCAAAATCCAAAATCTAAAATCCAAAATCGAATTGGCGGAGGCGTGTCGGAGTCGAACCAACCTGAGCTTGCTCTCACAATCTCACAAACGGTTTTGAAGACCGCGCCCATCACCGGACAGGATGCGCCTCCGTTTTTTGATACGGACTTTTAGAAACTAAGCGATTGAAAGGAAAACTGTCAAGTCATTACTCATTTAACAAAATTAAAGCCAACAAAGTCGCTCGCTTTGCTAAATCATCAATCAAAATATGTTCGCTCAAAGTGTGCGCTCCGTTTCCGGCAACGCCCAAACCGTCTAAAACCGGAACGCCGAGCGCGGCGACGAAATTTCCGTCGGATGCGCCGCCGACCTGCGTTTCGCCTAATTCATAATTGAATGCTGCTGCTAGATTTTTCGCTTTTTCGTAAAGCGCGGCGACTTTGCCCGTCCTTTCAAGCGGCGGACGATTGATCGCGCCGGAAATTTCAAGCGTGATTTTAGTGTCCGACGACTGCAAACTTCTAATTGCCGTTTCGAGTTTTTCGGCTTCTTCAGCGGACGTAAATCGCACGTCAATCGAACATTCCGCGTGTTCGGGAATGACGTTTGAAGCCGTTCCGCCCGCAATTTGACAGACGTTCGCCGTCGTCGCTTTTTCGGGATTATTGAGGGCGTGAATGTTTGGAATCAGTTTTGCCAATTCGAGAATCGCGCTCGCACCCTTTTCCGGTTCGAGACCGGCGTGAGCGGGAATTCCGTGCGTTTTCAGCGTAAACATTCCCGTTCCCTTTCGTCCGGTTTTTACTTTTCCGTTTGCCGAAGGTTCGCAAACCAGACAAAATTCCGATTTAACGGCTTCACGTTCGACCAGTTCGCGTCCGGTCGGACTGCCGACTTCTTCATCGCAGCTCAATAAAATCGTCAGCGGTCGCGCCGGTTTAACATTAGATTCCGCAAAAAACCGCAAAACTTCAAGCATCAAAACGACGTTCGCTTTCATATCGAAAACGCCGCAGCCGTAAAACATCCCGTTTTCGATGCGCGTCGGATTTTCCGCTTTCGTGCCAACCGGATGAACCGTATCGGTGTGTCCAAGCAGCAAAATCTGCTTTCGTTCGGACGGGAAAGCGCGAATTATCAAATGTTCGCCGTAATTTTCAGCCGCTGTTTTTTCGGTTTTCAGTTCGGATGAATTTTCCCGCAAATTGCTTTCAATCCAACGCACGACTTCCACGCTTTTTTCGGCGTTGAACGACGGCGATTCGATTTCGACGATTTCGCGGATCGAATTTAAGATGCTTTCCTGACGATTTTGAAAATACTCGAAAATAGTTTGTGCCGTCATTTAATTTTGTTTGCCGCCGAAAATTTGATCGAGCATTTCGCCCAGACGATAGCCGGCAAGCGCGAGCTGCTGTTCGGCGACTGTAAACGCCTTCTTTTTATATTTTGCCGAAGGCGTTTGATAGCGAATTAAATCCGGCGAGAAAACCGCCGTTTGATTGAGCGCGAAACTTTGTTTTTGCCATTCGTCGAATTGTCCGAGCGCAAGCCGATTCTGCATTTTCGCAAACGGATGTTTTTTCACGAAAGATGCGGCGAGCGGCGGCAGATAATCCGAATCGCAGGCATCGTTTTGGCGCGGAATGTTGCCCCCGACAATCGAATCCCAAAACCAGTGCAGATTTTCGCTACGCTGCGTGTCTTTCGGCGTTAGAAGAAAAAGATTTCCGCCCTGATCGCCTTTCGGTTCGAGTTCGGTAACACGCGCCGATGTGTGCAGCGGCTGATGAATATCGCCGCCGAGATGCAGAATCCAGGCGAGCGCAATCGCTTTGTCTTCGTCCGAAGCCGAGTTATCGCGCAGAACTTTTTCAAAATCGTAAAGTTTTTCGACCGCTTTGCCGCCTTCTTCCATATCCTTCAAATATTCGGTTTTCCCGTTCACCGTTTGCCAGAAAGTGTCCGAATAATGCCAGTTTCCTTTGTGATATTTATCGTATCGCTCTTTGAATTTGCGGTCGCGGACAATATCCGCCCACGTCGAGGCAATCATAAAAAGTTCGCGCTGTTTAGTCGCCGCCGAGCGCGAATCCTGCAAATAAAAAACGCTCAAATCCGAATCTTCCGGCGCGGCGAGCAAAATTTTAGCCGCTTTTTCGCGTGCTTCCGGCGACATTCTCTGCCACGCGATATAAGCCGAAATTTTGTGTCCCGCGTCGTCCCAAGCCGCCGCCGAAAACGTGAAAGTCAGTATCGGTAAAATAATCAGAAAGACTTTCGCTATAATTTTTAACATTTAAATCTCCTATGATGAATCTCTACTCCAGAGTCAAAGTTTCCACTCTGCCAAGACAAAATTGTAGTCTTAAGCACCGGAACAAATGTTTTGTGGTAAAAAAACAGAGCGCGAACTAATAGTTCGCGTTTCGTTTGGTTTGCCAAATACCTCGAAACTTTTGTTCACCTGCCTATCTTTAATTTGCTCCTGCGAATTTTATGCTTTCCCCTGTCAAAGCCTGATGAATTCCCTGCGCCGCGAGTTTGCCCATTTGCGAAGCGTCAACCGCTTCCGCGCCGCCGTTGACGCAATCGCCGCCCGCGAAGATTTTCGGATTCGACGTTTGCATTAATTCGTTGACAGAAACGCGACCTTTTTCGTCAAAGGCGATGCCGATATTTTGGAGAAATCCGACTTGCTTTTGCTGTCCGATGGCTTTGATGATTATTTCGCAGGGAATTTCAAACTGCCGGTTTGAGCCGTCGGTTTTCTGACAGCGCAGAGCGTTGACGCGACCGTTTCCTAAAATCTCGACGGGCGCAGTTTGCCAGAGAAATTCAACGCCGTCTTTTTTCGCCAGTTCGTATTCGTAAGCATAAGCCGAAATGTCGCGTTCGGTGCGCCGGTAAATCATCAAAACCTGTTCCGCGCCCAATCGTTTCGCCTGCGTAACGGCATCAATCGCCGTATTTCCCGCGCCGATGACGGCGACGGTTTTCCCCAAAGGAACTGATTTCCAGTCGCGCGTTTTTATTATTTCGATAAAATGCAGCGCGTCAAAAACGCCATTTAAGTTTTCGCCCGCAATGTTCAAATCGTTCGTCGCGCCCAACCCGATGCCGATAAAAATCGCGTCCTGATTAGACTGTAAATCTTCAAACGAAACTTGATTTGAACCTTGAACCTTGAACCTTGAACCTTGAACTATTTCAGTTTCGAGTTGAAACTTCACGCCGAGCCGCGCAACTTGTTCGGCTTCCCCGACCGACACGGCTTGCGACATTTTGTATTCCGCCATTCCGTAAGTGTCGAGTCCGCCGGGCAGCGATTTTTTATCATAAATCGTGACGGCGTAACCCAAGCGAGCAAGATACGCCGCGCATGAAAGACCGGCGGGACCCGAACCGATGACCGCAACGGATTTGCCGTTTGCCGCACCGGCTTGGAAAATCTGTTTATTGTTTCGCATTGCGTAATCAGTCGCGTAACGCTGCAATCTGCCGATCTCAATCGGTTTATCCATCAAAGTTTTTTCAACACACGCGCCTTCGCACAAAACTTCGACCGGACAAACACGCGCACAAGTCGCGCCAATTGGATTCGCGTCGTAAATCACCCGCGCCGAACCGGTCAGATTTCCCGACGCGATTTTTTTGATGAACGAAGGCACGTCAATATGCGTCGGACAAGCGTGCGTGCAGGGCGCGTCGTAACAATACAGACAACGATTCGCCTCGAAAACCGCTTCGGCTTCCGACAACGGCGGATTGATTTCCGCAAAATTGCGTTCGATTTGTTCGATGTTCAAGGGCGATTCGTGTGTTAATGACATAATAATTTGAAGGTAAAACCAATAAATTAATTTAGTTAGAATTTTGCCGCTTTGCTGTGATTATTTCGTAAACCGTCCATAATAAGATTGCGAATATTCCTATTGAAAAAAACAACAACATCAAAACCATTCCCGAAATATCGCAGCCGAGACATACTGATCCATCAAAATACTTTTGAATCGCTTCCGGCGTTCTCATATCAGGCGACAATTCCTGTCTCGCCTGATATTCCAGATAATTAAAATAAACTAAGAAAAGCAATCCTAATCCAAAGTTAAGCGCGGCTGAAATGACGAAAAACTTTCTTGTATCGGTCATATGTTTTGTATGAAAATTAAATTTCGGCATCGGCTTCAATTTCAATCAGCATTTCCGCATCAATCAATCTTGAAACTTCAACCATCGTCGTCGCGGGCATAATCTCGCGGAAAAATTCGCCGTGCGCTCGTCCGTATTCTTCCCAGCGCGAAATATCGGTGACAAACATTCTGGTTCTGACGACCATTTCAAGCGTCGCGCTTAAAGCCTGCAAAGCGCGTTCGATATTTTTGATAGCTTGAACCGTCTGCTCGTAAGCATCGCCGACTCCGACGATATTGCCGTCTTCGTCAGTTGCCGTTGTGCCGGTTACATAAATCCGATTGCCGACGCGAATGGCGCGGGAATAGCCGACAACCTGTTCCCATTTCATCCCTGACGAATATCTTTGTCTTTCCTGCATAATGTTTAGACTGGTTTTATCAAGGCTCATCAGGATATTTAATGATGTAACCTTTGCCAACAGGAGTAAAAATTCGCGTGTCGGCATCAGATTCAAAAACTCCAAAATAAATCGTCTTTTTCTTAGTTCCTTCGACATTTAAGAAACAAACGAGCGGTGCTTCGATGTCTTCGACGAATGCCTTTGTAAAAGTTCCGTTTTTGTTTCCATTGAATATGACGACTGCCAGCGGATAATCGTATTTATGTTCTTCCGAAGTTGCACCACTAGTTTTTCGTTTCCCCTTTCTCGAAAGTATAACCGCAAAATCCGCAATTTTGTCCCGGTTAAAGTCGGCAACTTGATAATAAGGTTCGAAAGTTTTGCCGCGAGATTCGCGTATAAATTTCATATATTCAGCGTCAATAACCTTTGACGACAAAAATTGATATTCTTTGTTCTTCAATAAAAACTGTTTGAGAGCTATCGCGTGTGAAGGTTTCAAATCGGCAACAGCCTTTTGACCGAAACACAATACAGATAAAATAAAAATGCACAATGAAGATAAAATTAATTTCATTTTTGAAATCTCCTTTTTGTCATAATGAATCTTGCTAATCCGCCACGATTTGCCCGTAAGCGTCAGGTCGGCGGTCGCGGAAAAACTGCCAGGTATTTCTGACTTCACGAATCATATCCATATTCAAATCAGCCACGACTAATTCATCTTTATCACGAGCGGCTTCGGCGATGATTTGACCGCGTGGGTCGCAAAAATAGCTTTGCCCGTAAAATTCGCCGATGTTCCACGGTGCTTCCGTGCCGACGCGGTTGATTGCGCCGACGAAATAACCGTTGGCGACGGCGTGCGCGGGCTGTTCCAATTTCCAGAGATATTCCGAAAGTCCGGCGACGGTTGCTGACGGATTAAAGATAATCTCCGCGCCGTTCAAACCCAAACATCTCGCGCCTTCGGGAAAATGGCGGTCGTAGCAAATATAAACGCCGATTCGCGCAAACGCCGTGTCGAAACACGGATAGCCGAGATTGCCCGGACGAAAATAAAATTTCTCCCAAAAACCCGGCGCGACGTGCGGAATATGCGTCTTTCGATATTTGCCGAGATATTTCCCGTCAGCATCAATCACTGCCGCCGTATTGTAATAAATTCCCGAAATTTCTTCCTCGTAAATCGGTACGATCAAAACCATTCCGTGTTCTTTGGCGACCGACTGCATCATTTGAACGGTTTTACCGTCGGGAACTTTTTCGACAGCTTCATACCAACGAGTTTGCTGTTCGGCGCAGAAATACGGCGTGGTAAAAATCTCCTGAAAACAAAGCATCTGAACGCCTTGCCGCGCCGCATCTTCAACCATTTTCATCTGGTGTTCGATATTAGCTTTTTTAATTTCCTCAATCGGCGCATTTATATCCCCGACATTGTGCGCTTGAATTAAACCGCATTTTATTATTCTTGACATAATTTCCCCTCAACAATCCAAAATCCAAAATCTAAAATCCAAAATCGAACTAGCTCATCCAATTAACGCCCGCCTCAGGATTCCATTTCGTCGTCGTTTTTTTGAGTTTCGTCCAAAACTCGATTGAGCTTTTGCCTGTGATGTCGTTTGCGCCGAAACGCGATTCGTTCCAACCGCCGAACGAAAACGGCTCGCGCGGAACGGGAACGCCGATGTTTACGCCGATCATTCCCGCGCTGGCGTGTTCCATCACGTAACGCGCTGCGCCGCCCGATTGGGTGAAAACGGAAGCCGCGTTGCCATATGGATTTTTGTTCTCGATGGCGATTGCGTCGTCTAGTGTTTCCGTCCGCATAATCGAAATCACGGGACCGAAAATTTCTTCCCTTGCGACGGACATCTCCGGCGTGACGAAATCAATCACGGTCGGTCCGACATAAGTTCCGTTTTCTCTGCCTTCGACAGTTGCATTGCGACCGTCAACCAAAATTTTCGCGCCTTGTGATTCGGCTTCGGAAATATAATTTTCGATACGCTCTTTGGCGGCTTTGGAAATTACCGCGCCGAGGTTTTCGCCGGCAATAACTTTTCGCGCTTCAACGCAAATCTGTTCGATAATCGGATCAACGTCGCCGACCGCAAGCATCGCCGAAGCCGCCATACAACGCTGTCCGGCGCAGCCCGACATCGAAGCCGTGACGTTCGTCGCCGTCATCTGCGGATTCGCGTCCGGCAAAACGAAGAGATGATTTTTCGCGCCGCCGAGCGCAACGCATCGTTTCAAATTATGCGTGGATTGTTGATAAACGAGCTTTGCAACTTTGGTTGAGCCGACAAAGCTGACGGCTTCAATATCGGCGTGAGCGCAGATGCCTTCGACAATTTCCTTGCCGCCGTTGATGACGTTAAAAACGCCGTCGGGCAATCCGGCTTCCTTCAAAAGTTCCGCCATTCGTCCAACCGACAAAGGCACGAGTTCCGAAGGCTTCATAATCATCGTGTTGCCCAAAACCAGCGCGTTCGGCATCGTCCAATTCGGCACCATCAACGGAAAATTAAACGGCGCGATTGACGCGACCACGCCAATCGGAAAATGTTCCGTCCGGCATTCAACGCCGCGTGAAACTTCGAGAATCTCGCCCGAAACGAGCTGCGGCATCGAACAGGCAAACTCGGTTAATTCGATACTTTTTTCGACTTCGGCTTTGGCTTCATCGTAAGTTTTGCCGTTTTCTTCGGAAACTAATTTCGTCAGCTCGTCGAGATTTTTTTCGAGCAAATAACGATAACGAAAAAAGACTTGAACGCGCTCTTTGATCGGCGTTTTGCTCCACGCATCAAACGCTTTTTGGGCGGATTCGACCGCCGCGTTCAATTCATCAATCGTTGACATCGGAACTTGCGACAACAAATTTCCGTCAACCGGCGAAACCACGTCCAAACTTTCCGCCGAAACACTTTCGACAAACTGACCGTTGTAATAATTTTTAACTTTGCTGTATTTCATAAATTTTATTTTGCTACAGAAAACACAGAGTTCACAGAGAAAACATATGTTCTCGACGGTTAAATTCTCTCTGTGGTCTCTGCGAACTCTGTGGCTAATATTTCTTTTGGAGGAAACACTTTCATCAAAACCCAATGCACGAAAAACGAAACGCCGAAGCCGACAAACCAGGCGTAATCATACAAAAATCTGAGAGTCGGAATTATCAACCCAATCCACGCGAAAAAGCAACCCAAAAGCGTCGCCGCGACCGCCCGCCAATTCCAGCCGCTCGCATATCGGTAAACGCCTTTTGTGCGATACAAATCGCCGAGATTCAAATTCGTATTCCTAACAATCCAATAATCGGCAATCAAAACTCCAGCAATGGAACCGAGTCCGCCCGAATAACCGACTAACCAATCGAAAATATAAACCGTTGGGTCGGCAAGAAGTTTCCAGGGTTGTATTAAAATTCCTAAAATTCCGGTTATCAAACCGCCGGTGCGAAACGAAATCCAGCGCGGAAAAGCATTGGCAAAATCGTTCGCGGGCGAGACGACGTTTGCCGCGATGTTGACCGACAAAGTTGCGACGACAATCGTGAACATCGAAACGGCGACGACGAGCGGCTGTGAAAATTGCCCGACTAATTTTACCGGGTCCCAAAGCTCGTCCGGTTTCATCTGCGGAAAGACGACCACTGCCGCCGAAGTTATCAAAATCCCCATCGCCGCGAAAATAACCATCGTGGTAGGAAGCGCGACGGTTTGCCCGACAACCTGCTCGCGCTGGCTTTTCCCGAAGCGCGTAAAGTCCGGCATATTCAAACTCAAAGTCGCCCAAAAGCCA
>JALYQJ010000082.1 GCA_030855875.1 Acidobacteriota bacterium | reverse complement strand
GGTCAGGAGCAAATATCGAGAGAAACAAAATTTTGTTCGCGCTGCGGATTTTTGATGACGGGCGTTGCCGACGTAATGGCAAATGGCGGTCTTCTACCGCAAATTGCCTTGAATAAAGACACAAAATTGTCCACGCGCAAAAATGGCTTGAAATTCGGGTTGGTCTGGCTTTTGGTTTGGATATTCCTGCTCACGCCGATTTTAATAATTATCGGCGGTAGAAGAGAAGCCGTTGCTATTTCAGCCCTAATCGGGTTTGTGGGCGGCATTATAATGATGCTTTTTTCTTTTATATTTTGGGAAGGCGAATCGGAAAAAAATCAAACCGAAAATATTTTGCTAAATCCCGGCACTAAGCCGCAGTTTTTTACCGAAAAGCAAAGTCAATACGCCTTACCGTTGTCGCAAAGCCAACCTGTTTCGAGTTACGTTCCGCCCGTCGTCGAAAAATGGAAAGCACCGGACACAGGCGATCTCGTGTCGCGCAGTGTAACTGAAAACACGACAAAATTGTTGAGTAAAGACGAGTAAGGAGACTGGATATGTTTTGTCCAAATTGTGGTCAGGAACAAATATCGAGAGAAACAAAATTTTGTTCGCGCTGCGGATTTTTGATGATCGGAGTGACCGATTTGATAGCGAACGGCGGAAATTTGCTGGCTGTCATCGCCGACGCACAGGCAATGTCGCCGCGCAAAAGAGGTATCAAGAAAGGATTATTTATCTTTCTGCTTTCGTTTCTCATCGTGCCGCTGATTTCGATTTTTACGATTATGGTTCGAGCCGAACCGTTTGCCGTCGTTATCAGCGCGATACTTTTAACCGTCGGCGGACTGTTGCGAATGGCTTACGCGATAATGTTCGAGGCGAATACGCCGGACGCAAATACGCTCGAAGCGAGTGCGCTTGAATCTGCGCGGAATTTTTTTAATAGAAAAAAGAACGCCGCCGAACTTCCGCCTCATCAATCAATTCCGGTAAATACATACGTTCCGCCGATGCAGACAAACTGGCGCGACACAAACGATCTAACGCCGACGAGCGTCACCGACAGCACGACTAAATTGTTAAATAAAGACGATTAAGTAAATTAAAAATTAAAAGTTAAAAATTAAAAGCGATATTGTTTGATGCCGGATAATCTTGATTTTAATCCTGTCCGCTAATTAACAGGATAATTTTAATTTTTAATTTTTAACTATTAGAAGCCAACGGCTTCACCGTCGCTGCGCGAATCAATCGCACCGAGCCGAACGCCTTTACTGTCAATCTCGATTCCGGTCGCCGAGGCGATGTTTGTAGGTCTTTCGGCGAAATTATGACCGAGTTTTTCGAGAATCGAGCGCGAATCCGGCGATAATCCGAAAGGTTCCTGAACGATTTCGTCGGGAAACCATTGATGATGAATGCGCGGCGCGTCAATCGCAGCTTGGATGTTCATATCGTGGTCAATCATATTTATCACCGTCTGCAAAACCGCCGTGATGATTCGCGGTCCACCGCGCGCGCCGACGGCAAACCAGAGCGAGCCGTCCTTTCGGAGAACAATTGTCGGTGTCATCGAAGACAGAGGGCGTTTGCGCGGTTCGACTTTATTGCGTTCGCCCTGAATCAAACCGAACAGATTCGGCGTTCCCGGACGCGCCGCGAAATCGTCCATTTCGTCATTTAATAAAACGCCCGTTCCTTTTGCCGTTACCGCTGAGCCGTATAAATCGTTAATTGTGTAAGTGTTAGAAACGACGTTTCCGTCCGCATCAACGACCGTATAATGCGTCGTGTCCATTGATTCTTTGCCGATTGGCGCACCGTGTCCGATTTGTTTGCTCGACGACGCTTTCGTTAAATCAATCGTCTGGCGGCGCGTTTCGATGTATTTTTTATCAATCAACTGCTTGACCGGAACGTCCGCAAAATCCGGGTCAGCCATAAATTCGGCGCGGTCGGCGAATGAGCGGCGCAGAGATTCGGCTAAAACGTGATATTTTTCCGCCGAGTTGTAACCCATCCGGCGAATGTCGTAGGATTCAAGCGTATTCAAAACCTGCAAAAGCACAATTCCGCCGGAACTTGGCGGCGGCATCGAGATTATTTCGTGTCCGCGATAACTTCCGCGCACAGGCGTTCGCTCCTTCGGCTGGTAATTTTTCAAATCTTCGAGCGTGATTAAACCGCTGTTCGTCCGCATATCGGCGGCGATTAAACGCGCGGTTTCGCCGGTGTAAAATTCCTTCGCGCCCTGTTTCTGCATTCGCGTCAGCGTTTGCGCGAGTTCCGGTTGACGAAAAACGTCGCCTTCTTCGTAGAATTTTCCGTTATTCAGGAAAATCTTTTTGCTGTCTTCGTATTTTTCGAGATTGTTTTTATAATTTTTGAAAAGGTTGGCGAGTCGGAAGGATAAAACATAGCCGTCCTGCGCGAGCCGTCGGGCTGGTTCGACTAAATCAGACCATTTCAATTTGCCCGAACCGTATTTTTTGAGCGCGTAATCAAAACCCGCCGGAGTTCCCGGAACGCCCGAAGCGCGATAACCGACGGTTGAGCTGCCTTCGCCTTTGATTAGTTCGCCGTTTTTATCAACGAAAATATCGCGGGTTGCCGCCGCCGGAGCCATTTCGCGGTAATCAATCGCCGTCGTTCTGCCGTCCTTAAACCGGATCAGCATAAAACCGCCGCCGCCGAGATTTCCGGCTTCCGGGTAAACGACCGCGAGCGCAAGACCGACGGCAATTGCCGCGTCAACCGCATTTCCGCCGCGCTTCATAACGTCCGCGCCGATTTTTGACGCGAGTTCGTGCTGCGAAGCGACCATCGCTTTTTGCGCTCGAACCGGCTCGCGCCAAGCGGCAAAAATAATCGAATCAGCGGGAATAAAAGTGCAGAGAAAAGATATTACTACAAAATAAACGCCGAGCTTTTTTGCCTTTTTAATAAACATATTGAAACTTTAGCAAAATTTCGGTTTTTTGATAATCTCGAATCGTCAGTATCGGAACTTCAGGTTCAAAATTAAATTTTCTTGAGATGTTTTACGGTCAGACATTTGATCTACTGACGAAATTCTTGGCAAATACGATAAGTTTGTTGTAAACTTTAATATTCCAAAAACAAATCTACATCGAAAGTTTTTGAAATCGTTTTCGGCTGCATTTAAGGAGTATTTCTAGAAATGAAAAAATTAACAATCGTGGTATTTACGGTCGTTTTATCTCTACTGATAAATTCATCAGCTCAGGCTCAACGAATCGGGTCGGCTGACGTAAATTTGAGAGTTCAAAAATCCTCAATAAAATATAATTTTATTAACGCTTTCTATGACGGCAGAGGAGTTTATCTGAAATGGCAAACCGAGTATGAACGGAAAAATTTCGGTTTTTACATTTATCGGATTTCCGGCGGCGGCAGAGAACTCATTGATTCGTCGTTCGTTGCCGGTTCCGCTCTGCAAGTCGGCGGCGAAAGATCAGCCGGTAAAAATTACGTTTTTTACGATGCGGACGGCGATTTTAATTCAAAATATGTTATCGAAAGTCTGGACACGAACAGCAACAGAAAAGATTCGGATTTGATTACGCCGGAATACGTCAACGATTTATCTGAGGTAACAAGCAGCAGTTCCGACTTTTACGCTAAAGTAAAAACCGAATCCAAAACGAGATTCGAGCGCAACAGTTTGAATATGCCGAAGGATTTGCGGCTCGAATACGACGGCAATCAATCTTTGACGGATACAGAAACGCACCGCGCGGTCGTTGCTCAGTCGGGCGTGAAAATCGGCGTTAAAAAAGAAGGTTTTTATCGCGTTTCGCGTGCCGAACTGCAAACGGCGGGTTTTGACGTAAATGTTAATTCCGCTTCGTGGCAGTTGTTTCTCAACGGAGTCGAACAATCAATCATCATCGGCGGCAGCGGCGGCGATTACATAGAATTTTACGGTAAAGGAATTGATACGGCGGAAAGCGATACGGCTTTTTATTATCTGATTGCCGGCAGCGGAAACGGGAAACGAATAAATCCGATTACGCTGCGTTCGATTGGCGGAAGAGTTTTGGCAAAAAGTTATAATCAGGCTTTCGTTTTCAAAGAAAGAACTAATTATTTTAGTACAATTTTAAATGGAGAAACGGAAAATTGGTTCGGACGAGTCATCTCAAACAGCGGAGCAACCGTTACTTTTAATTTGAACGCGGTTGATTTTGAATTGGCGGAAACGGCGATGAAAATCAGTCTGCAAGGCGCAACATTAGTAGCGCATCAAGTTAAAGTGCAGCTTAATAATCAGGAACTCGAACAGATAACAGGCAACAGTTATAATGTTTTAAGCAAGGAATATAAAATTCCCACACAGTTTTTGCGCGAAGGAACAAACACATTAAAATTGACGGCTGCCAGCGGCTTATCGGTTTTTGAATCCGTTCGACTGAGTTTCAATCGTCGTTATACCGCGCAGCAAAATCAGCTTTCCTTTTACACGCAGAACTACAAAACAGCAAATTTAGACGGATTCAGTTCAGCCAACATTCGGGTGTTCGATTTGACCAACCCGCAAAGTCCGTCAATTATCACCAACTTGAATGTTCAGTCAAACGCAGGTAATTACGGAGTTACACTGCCGTCGCATCGCGGGAGAGTAATGTTTGCAGTCGAAGATTCGGCGATTTTATCAGCCGCTTCCGTCACGGCAAATTCTGCTTCAAATCTTTCAACTCCGACGCATAACGCGAATCTGGTAATAATCTCGCACAAAAACTTTTTAACGCAGGCTGAAAGTTGGGCAAATTATCGTCGCGCTCAAGGCGTAACCGTCGAAGTCGTAGATGTCGAAGATGTTTACGACGAATACAGTTTCGGTGTTTTAAGTTCGTTGGCGATCCGCAATTTCCTGCAATACGCCAAAAATAACTGGCAAACACCGCCGAAATATGTTTTGTTAATCGGCGATTCCTCTTTCGATTCGCGTAATTATTACGGAATCGGTAATTTTAACCTTGTTCCGACCAAACTCGTTGATACGATTTATTCGGAAACAGGCAGTGATGATTCTCTGGCTGATTTTAATAATGACGGTTTAGCGGAGATTGCCGTCGGTCGAATTCCGGCGAGAAACGGTCAAACCGTCACAGACGCGCTTGCTAAAGTGACGAGTTTTGAAGCCACCGTTTCGCAGGCGGCGACGCGCGGTGCGCTTTTTGCCAGCGATCTCCCGGAAGGTTATGATTTTGCCGCGGTAAGCCAAAGATTGGCTAATCAATTACCGGCGACGATTCCCAAAGTTTTCGTAAATCGCGGAACTGCAAATTCGCAAACGATTTTAGTTAACGAAATAAATACCGGAAAATTTTTAGTTAATTATTCAGGTCACGGAAATCTCGCTGTTTGGGCGCATACTAACTTTTTTGGTAAAAATAATGTTCCGCAATTGACGAATGCGACAAATTTATCGGTCTTTACAATGCTCAGTTGTCTCAACGGTTATTTTATTGACCCGCAGGAAGACAGTCTTTCCGAGTTGTTACTAAAAACAAATAATGGCGGCGCGGCGGCAGCCTGGTCTTCGTCCGGTTTGACTACGCCGGATGTCCAGGAAATAATGGCACTGCGGTTTTACAATCAAATTTCAGCCGGAAACATAACCCGACTCGGTGATTTAATAAATGACTCTAAAACCGTTCTCACCGGCGGACGTGATGTCAGATTGTCGTGGACGCTGCTCGGCGACCCGATGCTTAAGATGAAATAACCGACATTTATAGAAAACAAAAGGACGGCGAGCATTTTTATGCTCGCCGTCCTTTTGTTTTTTGTGAAAGATTGAATCTCAAAATCTCTACTGAAAAACTTTGAAATTCAACACCGATTCCGTCGCCGTCAGATTTACTTCACTTGAACTGCCGTTGAGCGACAAGACCCGCGAATCGAATTTGTAGCGTTTGTGTTCGGCACTAATGAGATATGTTTGTCCGACTGCCGCATTCTCAAAGCGATAATAACCGAACGGATTTGTCAGCGCGTATCCGATCATCTCGCCGCTCAGGTCAGCCAACGCGACCCGCGCTCTAAATACGGCGCGTCCGTCTGCCGTCACGATTCGTCCGTTAATTGTTCCGGCTGAAGCGGTCGGTCGCCCGACGAGTATCTGCGACGGCGCATTCGTCGTTGTCAAAGAATTTCCGTTTACGTCCGAAACGAAAATATTCGTTAAACTCAACTCGGTCGTCGAAGTCGGTATTGCCGCGACCGTGAAATCAATTAAAACAAGCATTTGCTGTCCGACTCTGAAACTTTGTCCGCCCGGCAAATCCGCCAGGATTCTAAATTTGGTCGGTGAAATGACGTTAGCTTCGGCATTTGCCGTCGCGCCGCGGTTGCCCGTGCCGTTTAGTCCGGTTGCGCCGGACGCAGTTCTGACGTTTCGCGGATTGCTCAAAATCGCCCGGTCGTAATTTATATCGGCATTAAAAGAGTTAGCGGCGGTATCGGCGGCATTGGTGTCGAGCATCAAACCGATTGTTAAAATATTGCCGACGAGCGAGCTTCTGACGATTCTTAAAGAACGTGCCGCCGACATTAAATAATCAGTTTTCGTTTGTCCGCTCATTTGTTTGGCAAACAAATTCGATGGTTGCGGATTCGGCACGGTCGGTCCGGCGGCATTGGTCGGAGTTTCGACGTTGAGAACGTAACGGCGAATTTGCGTTAAATCGCCCGAATTTATATCACCATCGCCTTTGGACGAGAACAAAGCGGTATCGGCTTTTTGAAATTCATTGGCAGTTGCGGTGTCGGGCGTATCAATGCCGAGAACAAAACGTCGAATCTGCGTGACATCGCCGGAAGTAACAAAACCGTCGCCGGATTGTCCGGGATTCGGATTGTCCGGCTGATTCGGTCGCGGACTGATGTCGCCTTCAATACCCGGAGCATTAACTGTCAAAGTTGCCGCATTGCTCGCCGCTCCCGCGCCGCTTTCGTTGGCGGAAATCGCGTCGGTCGTATTATTCCAAACGCCGCTTTGCGAGCCGCCGATTCCAATATCAATTGTGCAATTTGCTCCTGTCGTCAGCGTTCCGCCGGTGAATGAGATCGAGCGCGGTGCGGTCGTCGTGACTAAGCCGTTACAGGCGGAAAAGGTATTAGCCGCCACGGAAATACCGTTCGGAAGCGTATTCGTAAAATTAATTCCCGATAATCCGTCAGACAAATTAGGATTACTGACGACAAAACGCATCGTTCCGGTCGCGCCGAGCGGTAAACTCGTCGGAATAAAACTCTGCCCAATCGTCGGAGCAGTCAAAGGAGTCAGACAAGACTTAACCTTTATATTGTCTACATACCAGCCGAATGTGCCGCCGCAACCGTCCGTGCTTAAATCCCAACGGAATTGAACCGTGTTTCCCGGACTGACTAATCCGGTCAGATTAACCATCGTTTTTCCCCACGAACCGCTCACCGCGCCGCCGTCCGCGCCCG
>JALYQJ010000047.1 GCA_030855875.1 Acidobacteriota bacterium | reverse complement strand
GTTCGGCTGCATTTCGGAAAGACGCTTTCCTGTTTGAAAATAAACTTCCAATCCGCGCATCGAGCGAACGTAATCACGCGGATAAAGTTTATCGGCTGAGATTTTATCAACTCTTTGCAGAATTTTGTGTAAATATTCCGCACCTTTTTTTTCCTTAGTTCGCGTTAATCTTTTTCGCAGATTTTCATCGGTTTTCGGACTTTCAAAAAGCGGCTGGCGTAAAGTTCTGAGATAAAATCCGGTGCCGCCGACGAGAATCGCAACATTTCCACGCGCCTCGATTTCACGAATTTTCGCCGCCGCATCCGCCGCCCAATCCGCCGCTGTATATTTTACATTCGGCGAAACATAATCAATTAAATGGTGCGGAACTCCGCGCATTTCTTCCGGCGCAGGTTTTGCCGTCGCAATCTGAATTTCCCTGTAAATCTGAACCGAATCGCAATTGATTATTTCGGCGTTTCCCAGATATAAAGCGAGCGCGACACCAATTTCGGTTTTGCCCGAAGCCGTCGGTCCGACGATTGAGTAAATTTGGTTTGTTTTTTTAATTTTGGACACCGATTGGTTAAAAATTTTGTCTAAAAGGCGAGTCGAATGAGCGCAATTATCAAAATCGCACCGAGCAAAATAAGCGAGCCGATTATTTGATTGCGTGAAAATTTAATCATCCTGAGAGTATTATACTAAAACAGTAAAACTTATTCGATTTAGGGTAATTTCGTGAGATTGGAACCAACGATTGATTATTCAACTTGTTGATTTATAAGGTTTATTCCTGTTTGGCACGACGGTTGTATTATTCAACTGCGTAATGAAGATCAAAGTCTTCATAAAGATAAAAAGGAGAAATGAAGCAATGAAAAAATATATAGCAACATTCTTGATGATGGCGATGATGGCGGTGATGATTCCGCTGATGGCGGAAACGGCAAATGCACAAACGACGAGATACAAAAAACCGTCTATTTATAAAAAACACCGCAATTTGATTAATATCGGAATCGGAACGGGCGCAGGCGCACTGCTCGGCGCGTTAATCGGCGGTAAAAAAGGCGCGGCAATCGGCGCATTAGCCGGCGGCGGTGGTTCGGCACTCTACACCTACAAAATCAATCCGAAAACCAAAAGATATTACAGAGCGCGTCGTTACTAATCAAACAACCGAAGCGAATAAGGGAAGAAAAAGGCGCGATGAAACATTTCATCGCGCCTTTTTTATTTTTCATTCGCCGACAGCAAAAAATTTTCAAAAGCGATTTTTACCTCATCATCAGAAATTCTCAACAAACCTTCCCCGACGTAAATCTCCACATAGCATAAATTTTCTAAAATCGTTTGCTGAAAACCGTTCGCCAGCCAGATTTTATCTTCGCGAGCGATTTTGTCTCGCGCTTCGACGAGCTTTTCGCGCGAAGCATTAAAATATAAATGAAACATATTCACCTGCGGCGGCGCGGGAACAAATGAAATGCCTGAAATATCTTTGAGTATTTCGTAAACTTCCGTCGCGCGGCGCATATAATTCGGCATTTGCGCCAGAGCGTTGTCAAAACGCATCGCCGCCGACGCGACGTAAGGATGAAGCTGGCACAGATTGCCGCCGAAACGCCGCAGCCAAACGCGCGCTTGTTTAATAAATTCCGCGTCGCCGACGAGCATCGCGCCGGTTAACGCGCCGACGCCTTTATAAAATGAAACGTAAACCGAATTAAACCCCGCGCAGATTTCTGCGTAATTTCTGCCGTAGAAACTTCGCGTTTCCCACAAACGCGCGCCGTCCAAATGCAGAAACGCGCCGCGATCTTTTGTTGTTTGTTTAATTTTTTCGAGTTCGTTCCACTCAGGCAATTGCCCGCCGATTTCACGCGCCGGAAGTTCGATTATCAAAGTCGAAAACGAAGCGGCGGACGCTTCAATGTCTGCCGCCGTAAATTGCCGATTTTTATCGCCGACAATGACTGATTTTAGATCGCACAGATGCGCGTAAGCGTGTTGTTCGTGAAGTTCGAGATGACTTGTCGGATGAATCGCGAAACTTTTATTTTTGGATGTTTCAGCGTAAATTTTCAGAGCGATTTGCTGTCCCATCGTTCCGCTCGGCATAAAACACGCGGCTTCAAAACCGAGCAAATTCGCAACTTTTTGTTCAAAGGAATTGATTAATTCGCCTGTCCCGTAAACGTCCGCCGCATAATCGTTCGCGCGGCAATATTCACCAATAAGCGCAAATTCTTCGCCCGGTTTTTGCGGAACGTGTCCGGGAACAAATTTCTCGCATTGCAATCTTAAGTTTGCGCTCATTTATTACGTTTAATTATAACCTTCGATGTCGGTAAAATCTTCGTAAATCATTCCGCGCCGGTCGCGTTTCGCTTTCGTCGCGGCTTCAAAACCGCCTTCTTCGTTGCGCGAGATTTTGTTTTGGGCGTAAAGACCTTCCAAGACAAATTCACATGCTGAAACGAGCCTTGCTCTTTCACTGCGCCCAAATTCCAGCGGCACAAGCG
>JALYQJ010000117.1 GCA_030855875.1 Acidobacteriota bacterium | reverse complement strand
AAAAAGCGATAACCGTTTTAAGGTGATTCATATTTTATTCAAACAACTTCATTTAAAAAACTCGTTCCGGCTCTTAATTTCACTCCAAAATTTTCCGCAATCGTTTGTCCGATGTCCGCCAGACTTTCGCGCGTTCCGAGATTGACCGCTTGTTTGGCGGATTTTCCGTAAACCAGAAGCGGCGTGTATTCGCGCGTATGATCCGAACCGCGAAAAGCCGGGTCGTTGCCGTGATCGGCGGTGATAATCAGCAGATCGTCTTCGCGTAGTGCGTCGAGAATTTCCGGCAGACGCTCGTCGAAATATTCCAACGCTTTCGCATAGCCTTCGACATCGCGGCGGTGTCCGTAAAGCATATCGAAATCAACGAGATTCGAGAAAATAAGCCCGCGCGAGTTTTTATTTAACGCATTAATAGTTTGATCAATTGACTGGTCGTTATTTTTCGCCGTTAAATCTTCGGTTACGCCCAAACTGTCATAAACCGACGCGACTTTGCCGATGCAGACGACATCGAGATTTTTATTTTTTAGTTGAGGTAAAAGGTTATCGTTTGGCGGCGGCACGGCGTAATCGTGACGGTTGCCGGTGCGCGTGAAATCGTCCGCGTTCGTTCCGAGAAACGGGCGGGCAATGATGCGCCCGACTTCTGTTTCGCCGGTTAAAATCTCTCTGGCGATTTCGCAGATTTCGTATTGCCGTTCAATTGAAATCGTTTCTTCGTGCGCGGCGATTTGAAACACCGAATCGGCGGACGTATAAACAATCGGCTTGCCGGTTCTGATGTGTTCTTCGCCGAACTGTTTAATGATTTCCGTGCCGCTCGCCACCGTGTTGCCGAGAACGCCGGGAACTTTCGCTTTCGCCGTAAATTCGCTGATTACCGCGTCGGGGAAGCCGTTCGGGAAAGTAGGAAAGCCTTTTTCCAGAATGATTCCGGCGATTTCCCAATGTCCGGTCGTCGTGTCTTTACCGTTCGATTTCAAAGCGCATTTGCCGTAACTTCCAATCGGATTTCCTATCGCCGGAAGTTCGTTTAATTCCCGAATATTGCCTAAACCGAGCCTCTGCATATTCGGCAGATTGACTTTGCGCGATTTCAAAATATTGCCGAGCGTGTCCGCGCCCGCGTCGCCCCAACTCGCCGAATCGGGCATTTCGCCAATGCCGACGCTATCCAAAATCACCAGACAGATACGATTAAATTTTGTTGTCATAGTGATTTTATAATAATACAATGCTGTCAGTGAGGTAAAAGATTATGGAAGTTTTTCACGCGCGAATCGAAGCCGACGGCAGAATTCAACTGCCGCCGCAAATTTTGGAAGAATTGGATTTTGAAACCGGGCAGGATTTGGATTTACAAATAGAAAAAAATGCCCTGCGGATTTCTCCGACGAAAACGGAACAGCGAAAGCAGGCGCAAAGTTTTGTCAGAAGCCGCATCAATACCAATAATTCTAATGTTGACGAATTTATCGAAGAACGCAGACGGGAGGCTGTCAATGATTGAGAATGTGCTTGACGCTTCGGCTGTTTTGGCTTTTCTTTTCGGTGAAAAAGGAGCAGATCGAGTTGAAGTTTTGCTTGAAACTTCGGTTATCAGCAGGATCAATGCTACTGAAGTTTTGACGAAACTCGTTCAGGACGGACTAACCGTTGATGAAGCGAAAGCGACTTTCGATAAACTTAATCTCGAAGTAGCCGAATTCGACGAAAAGCAATCATTGAAATCAGCCGAACTTCGACCTCTGACCAAACATTTAGGATTATCTCTCGGCGACAGATGTTGTTTGGCTTTAGCAATGACAGAAAATTTGCCCGCCGTCACTGCCGATAGAAATTGGGCGGCTTTGAACGTTTGCAAAATCGAAGTTATCCGTTAATTTGCCGGCGCGGTATAGCCTTCGCGCGCCCGGATTTGTGCGCCCGTTGGAACGCCTTTTAATTCGATTTTAATTTTGCGATATGTTCCGTCGCGTTTTTCGTTTGCCGAATAATAGCCGAGCGAATATTTCGTGCCGATTTCGTCAGCCACGCTTTTAAAGGCGACGCGGGCTTCGCTTAAATCCCTGACCGGAAAAACTCTTCCGCCCGAAGTTTTCGCCAGATTCTGCATTTCCGCATCCGCCAGTTCATATAAACTTTTACTGATGGCGAGCCGTTCAAAATCACCGAGTTGGCAAAAAGCCGAAACTTTTTCGACGTTCGCTTTACGCTCAAAACGGCGGTAATAACGCCGGATTTGCGCCTGCGAAAACCGAATCGCGCTTTCGCAATCGCCCAAAAGATTTTCCTCAAAAAATTCGCGCGTATCAACCTGTATGAAATAGCTGATGATTCCGGCTTTTTCGAGTTCTTCTTTGGCTTCGGCAAAATCCGCCGCGCTCGTCGAATCAACGCCGTCGGTCAAGGCGACGAGTGCGCGTCTGCCGCGAAAATCCGCCGCCGGTTTTTGATTGAAAACTTTTCCGACGATTTGCAAAAGACTGTCATAATACGGCGTTCCATTGCTCGTCTTGATTTGCTCGACCGCAGTTTTCAGACGGCTGCGGTCGCCGGTTAATCCGCTTAAAATTTCGCTGACAGCTAAAGTTTGCGCTTCTTTTCGTTCGGAATTAAACGCGACTATCGAAACTTTGTCGCCGGGACGCAAGGACGCGATAAAGTTCGCCGCCGACCGCTGAATCAAATTTAAATCCGCCCGCGTCGAACCGGAAGTGTCGAGCAGAAGCGCGACCTCAAAAGGTTCATTCGTTGCCGAAAAATCAACGACTTCCTGTTTTTTATTATCTTCGTAAACGACAAAATTGTTTTGTTTGAGATTCAGCAGAGGTTTTCCGCTTTTGTCCGTGACGACAATCGGAACGTCAACGACCTGCGTATCAATCTTTAAAATTTCGTCGTCGTTTTTGTCCTGCGCTCTTAAAAAACCGACGAAAGTTATGACTAAAATCAACGATATTAAAACTTTTCCATACTGCATTTTGTAAAAAAACCTCTCGAATTGTTTTTCCAAGTTTACCAGAAATTTTGGTTTCAACCGATTAATTTGAGGCAGAATCTTGCTTTTGTGATGCTTGTTTAATCAATACTTCCTGTCAATCTTCGCCGCTTTTATGTTATGATTTCACAAATTTGGAGTTACGAACTTTCTAAAACGGTCTTCAACAACCAAAAATTTCGGCGATCATTTTTCGCCTTTGAGATTGAATACTGTTTTTTTACAAATATTTTTTTTACACGGAGGAATATAATGAAGGGTTTTATTACGAATCGGATAAAGATTTTCTTGTCTTTAATGGCATTTATGGCTTTGGGCGTTTTTCAATTTACCAATATTGTCAGCGCAAACAACACGCCGCAAACGCTGCCTTTTACTCAAAACTGGTCGAATGCCGGTTTGATTACCGCCGATGACAACTGGAGCGCGGTTCCGGGAATCGTCGGTTATCGCGGAGATGATATTGTAACTGGTGTTGATACGGATTTACGCACCATTACGGCAGACGGCGCGACCACTCCGGTTGATGTCAACGCCAATCGAAACGATCCTGATGCTTATGCAACCGGCGGCATCACCGAATTCGACGGAATAACTAATCCGACCGTCGCTTTTCAGGGATCGGGAACGTCCGATGTTCCGCATCTGGTTATTTATCTGAATACCACCGGACAAAGTAATATTCAGGTCGCTTATAATGCTCGTGATATAGATGCGGGTTCTGATGTCGTTCAACAGCTTAACACGCAATTTCGCGTCGGCGGAACGGGTGTTTATACCAATCTGACGGGCGGATATTTTGCCGATGTCACCGCCGCCGGAGCGACTCAGGTTACGCCTGTCAGCCTAACTTTGCCAGCCGCCGCTAATAATCAATCTTTAGTAGAAATAAGAATTATGACTACTAACGCGACCGGAAGCGACGAATTTGTCGGAATTGACGACATCAATATAACTGCCGGCACAGGCGGCGGCACTCCGACACCAACACCGACACCTGACGCGCCGGTGGATTTTAACGGCGACGGAAAAACCGATTATGCCGTTGTCAGAAACGTCGGCGGCACGGGCGGCGCACCTGCCAATCAAATTCGCTGGTTTTATAATATCAATGGCTCGACCGCGCCGACCGTCGCTCTTGATTGGGGACTGGCGGGAGACAGCTTCGTTCCTGAAGATTATGACGGCGACGGCAAAGACGACATTGCCGTTTGGCGACCCGGTGCGCCGACCGTTGCCGCTTTTTATATATTAAACAGTCAAACAAACACCGCCCGTGTGGAAGCCTTTGGTCAAACCGGCGATGACCCGACAGTAGTCGGCGATTATAACGGCGACGGAAGGGCTGACTTAGCCGTTTATCGCGGCGGAGCGACCGCCAACTCGCAAAGTTTCTGGTTTTACCGGACAACTCCGGGCGGACCGACGACTTTTGTTCGATGGGGTTTGGGCGGAGATTTCCCCGCACCGGGCGATTATGACGGCGACGGTCGTAACGATTTTGCCATTCAGCGCGCTCCCGGCACCGGACAAAAGGGGGAATTTTGGACATTGCTGGCAACCGGAGTCGTGCAGCCAGTGCGCTCGTTCGGACAACCGACCGATTTAATCGTAACCGGTGATTTTGATGGCGATGGCAAAACGGATTTGGCATCGCTTAGATTTCTAACCACTGGAATTGATTGGTACTGGCGGCGAAGCAGCGACAATGTTCTTATCGGACCGGTTAATTTCGGTATTTCACCAATACAAGGAGGAGTTCTTGTAGATTATCCTGTGCCGGGCGACTATGACGGCGACGGCAGAACGGATATAGCGGTCTGGCGCAGCACTAACGGGCAATTTATCTGGCGCAGCACGGCGACGGGAGCGGTCACGTTCTTCGGATTAGGCTCAGCCGGAGATTTTCCGGTAGCATTCTATAACGTCCATTAATTTCAATTCATTTGTATATTCCAACGCAAAGCGGCTGAGAAATTTTCTCAGCCGCTTTGTTTTTTGTAATTTTATCGAAAAAAATTAAATGTATTTTTCAAGCACTTTTGTAATGGCTTCGCGTGAAACCGCGCCGACGATGCGTTCCTGTTCTTGTCCGCCTTTGAACAAAATCAAGGTCGGAATACCGCGAATACCGAACCGCTGTGGGACGTTCATATTTTCGTCCACGTTCATTTTATAAATGCTCGCTCTGCCGTCAAAGTCCGCCGCCGCCGCTTCGACCGAAGGCGCGATCATTCTGCACGGTCCGCACCACTCCGCCCAAAAATCAACCAGCACCGGCTTGTCCGAACCCAAAACATCCGTTTCAAAATTAGAATCCGTAATCGGTTTTGCAAAATCTCCCATTATATTTCTCCTTGTAATTTATCATTGCGCGAAAATTCGTTTTTGAAATTTTCGCAAATCTTTGTTTTATATTAACTTGCCGCCGCCTTTTTGCCAACTTCGATTGGTCGGAACCGTCCGCAGCATCGGACGGTTCCGATTTATAATTATGCCGCCGACGCTTTTTTCAGTTTCGCGTCGAGACTAATTTGCGCGCCCGACAAAACTTGCGAAACCGGACAGGTTTTCTTTGTTTCTTCGGCGATTTTTTGAAATTCGTCATCGGAAATGCCGTCCACTTCGGCAGTCGTTTCCAGATCAATGTTCGGAATCACAAAGCCTTCGCCCTGCTTTTCGATTTTGACGTTGGCGGTCGTGTGAATATTTTTCGGCGAATACCCGGCTTTGCCGAGATTTCCCGAAAGTGCCATTGTGTAGCATCCGGCGTGTGCCGCCGCGATCAATTCTTCGGGATTCGTCGCTTTCGTATCGTCGCCGAAACGCGATTGAAATGAATACGCGCCTTCAAACGCGCCGCTTCCGAGTTTGACCGTTCCTTTTCCGTCAATAATTCCGCCGTTCCATTCGGCTTCCGCTTTTCTTGTAAAACTCATAATTTTATCTCCTTTTGTTTATTTTATTTGTTTTGAATTTAACGGTTTACGCCTTTTCGCTGACCATTTTTGTCAAGATCAACTGCAAAGGCTCATCCGTAATATCTTTTACCCGCGCACCGAGTTCGGCGAAATACGGCATTGCAAAATGCGCGTCGAGAGCCGTTTTATTCGCCCAGGTTTCGTGCCACGTAAAAATCGTCGAATCTTCTAAAGACTGGTGAAAATCATAGTTCAGACAGCCTTCTTCGGAACGCGAATCGGCGACAATCGCCAACGCCGCCTTTTTCAACTCATCTTCCGTTCCTTTTTTTACTTTTAATCTGGCGAACAGCACAATTTTTTCGTCGTTCATTTTTCACTCTCTTAATTAAAATTTACCTGCAAAAGTCTTTTTTTCGTGCATCTCGAACGCTGAATTTTTACGAGTTCACGCTTTTCATCATTGCTTCAGGATACCGCAAACCCGCCGCCGCGTCTTTTGGAAAAACGTCTTCGATTCGCGTCAAATCTTCCTGACTTAAAATAATTTCGGCGGCTTCGGCGTTTTGTTCGAGATATTTCTGCCGCTTCGTTCCCGGAATCGGCACAATATCCTGCCCTTGCGCCAAAACCCACGCGAGCGCGAGCTGCGATGTCGTGATGCTTTTTTCTCGTGCGATTTCTTCGACCTTTTCGACAAGCTGCAAATTTTTATCAAAATTTCCGCCTTGAAAACGCGGTGAATGCCGCCGATAATCATCTTCCGCCAAATCATCAAACCGCTTTATTTCGCCCGACAAAAACCCGCGACCCAACGGCGAATACGCAACGAAACCGATGTTCAATTCACGGCAAGCGGTGAGAACATCGTTATCTTCGACATCGCGCGTCCAAAGCGAATATTCGCTTTGCAAAGCCGCAATCGGATGAATTTTCGACGCTCGCCGCAAAGTTTCCGCCGACGCTTCCGACAAGCCGAGATATTTTACTTTTCCTTCTTTCACTAATTTTGCCATTGCTTCGACGGTTTCCTCAATCGGCGTTTCCGGGTCAACGCGATGCTGATAATAAAGGTCTATAGTTTCGATTCCCAGACGCTTCAAACTGCCCTCGACCGCCTGAGAAACGTATTCCGGCTTACCTTTTATCGAACGATTATTCGTATCATTCGGATCGCGCCAGATGCCGAATTTAGTCGCAATCACAAATTCATCGCGCTTGTCTTTGATGGCTTTGCCGACCAATTCTTCGTTGATGTATGGACCATACATATCAGCCGTATCGAGAAAATTTACACCCAATTCCAAAGCGCGGTGAATCGTCGAAATTGATTCATTATCATCACGCGCACCATAAAACTCCGACATTCCCATACAGCCGAGTCCGACGGCTGAAACTTCCAAATCACTTCCCAATTTTCGTTTGTTCATATTTATTCCTTGGTTTCAAAAAGTGTATCTTTTTTCGATGACATTAATGTCGCTTTGTTTCCACATTAATTCACTAATTTCCCCTTCGCCTAGCGGAGCGGTTTCCCCTTCCGGCGTATCTTCCTCTTTCGGCTTCGGTTCTGCGCCAATTCCCATTCGATAAACTAAATTTGCTTTGAAATCATCAAAAGCACTCGACACCATTGCATCATACAAATTACTTTTATCCACTAACATTTCCTTTTCAACATCTACTTTGCCGGAAAGGTCTTCAACAGCATTACTGTCATATGTAATATAATTCGCCGGCAATGATGTCAGCGAAAAATCATATGTCTGCGGCTGATTAGGATTTCGCACACTAAAATCCCAGTCAATAAAAATTCCCGGATTCCAGGTGCGTTCAGCATCCGACAATTTCTTTTCTCTGGGATCGTAGTAGATCGAATCTTTAGAACTGACCTTATATTTAATCAAAAAAGTGACACAATCGCCGACGCATTCGCTCGAAAATTCCAGAATATCGTCGGGAATAACTTTGCTAAAGGCATCCGTGACAACTGCTAACAAATTGCTTTCGCGGCGTATCATTTTATCTTCGGAAAAAGTATCGTCGAACGGAAGAATTTTCTTCACGCCGTATTCTTTTTTCAGTTGTTCGACAATATCCGACGGAATTTCATTGTGCCGTTCAAAAACAATTTTAACGCGATGGTTTTGCGTCGCTTTGGCATATTTCAAAGTTTGCAAAACGGCATTCGCCGCTTTTTGGTCGTAGCCTTTATTCAATGAAGCCTGATATTTTTGTTCGGCGACATCGTAAAGATTTTGAACCTTTTCTTGAGCGTCGCCCGCCCAGCGTCCCTGCGAATGAGTTTGCAGATAAGTTCTGTATGATGAAGCGCGATTGAATGCTTCGGCGGCATTCCAACTTCTTTTGTCGTCATAATAATTGTTCAGCGAAGTCGCGCCGAACATCATTCCGGCAGTGAGAATTATCGAAGCAGCCGCTATTGATAATTTTTTGAGATTTCCGTTCGGCGCAGTCGCGTCCGATTGTCGAGGCTGGTTTTTTAATTCGAGAAAATCGTCATTTGAGTCAAGATATGCCGCGTCATTTCGCGCTGTCGCTTCGGCAAATAGCTTTTTGTAGTAATAAATTTGTTCAATCGTCTGCTCTGCTCTTTCAATACCTTTGATGTCAAAAGTTTTCGTCGCGCCTTTTTCAAACGACAAAGTAACTTTTGTGGACACACTTTTTTTACTTTGATATTGACGAACTCCATCAGCTCCAATTAGTTGGTCTAAATCCCAATACTGAACATCATTAAACCGCATTTCGATTATATAAAGCGGCGTAATCAGCAGGTAACTTTTAGAGAGCGACGTGAACCATTGAAAGAGTCTATAAAGATTATAAAGCAGTAAATAAAATGCGCCGAGCGAAATGACCGCGAAAAAAACAATCTGAAAATTGCTCCAAAGATAATCGTCCGAAAAATAAAAAACAATCGCCATCCAGACAACCGTCGCCGCGATAAAAAACGGCGCAGATAAAATACCGGCAGTTTTAAAGGCGTAACCGTCACCCTTTCCACTCTGCCTCTCTAAAAGCCGCTGTTGGATTTGTTTCGGCAGATTTTTGAATTTTAGATAATTTGGAGTCTGCGTCACAGTTTTATTTTGCGTATAATATTCCATCCCGTAAATTTTATATTTACATTCGCTTTCGGCAATCGCGTTGTCACCGAAATTTCCACGCACCAGCTTACCGTTCGTATTAGTCTTAACGGCTTCAATTAATAACTTTATTTCCCAAAACCGCCCGCCTAATCTTCCGCAGCGAATGAAGCCAGCGGTCGTAGTTTTCCGCTTTGTTGACGATATACTGCGCGACTTCCGCGTGCGGCAAAATTAAAAACTTCTCGCTTTCTAAACCTTTGACAACCGCATCGGCGCATTCTTCCGCCGTAATCGCTTCCGCCATCAAAAAGTTTTCCGGCTCGCCTTCTGCGCTGGCAATCAAATCGGTTTTTACGCCTTGCGGACAAAGACACGAAATTTTTATTCCGCGTTCGTGATACGCAATCGAAAGCCATTCGGCAAACGCGACCGCCGCGTGTTTGCTGACGACATATGGCGCGACGGTCGGATGCGTCAGCAGTCCGGCGGCGGAAGCCGTTATCATAAAATAACCCGCGCCGCGCTCAAGCATCGAAGGAAAAATCGCGCGGCTCAGATACAAATGCGACAGCACATTTATTTCATAAATTTTCCGCCAGACATCGTTTGAAACTTCCAGACCCCCTTCCGCGCCGCCGATTCCCGCGTTCGAGCAAACCAAATCAATGCGTCCGAACTCATATAAAATTTCTTCAACTGCTGTTTTGACCTGCGCTTCATCGCTCACGTCCAGCCGAATGGCTTTCCCGCCAATCGCATCGGCGACTGTCTGCGCGTTTTCATAATCCAAATCCGCGACGATTATTTTCTTCGCGCCTTCTGCCGCAAATCTCTCGCACAATGCTCGACCGATGCCGTTTGCGCCGCCGGTGACGAGAATAATTTTGTTGCTGACGTTCATTCGATTTCACTTGTTTTGAATTTACGCTCTAGTCGGCTTTTATTTTGTCGGAAAATGCCAAAGAGTAAATTCAAAACACCTTTTGCTTTTAATTATGCCGCTGCCGTTTTTTCTAATGTCGGGTAGTCAATATAGCCGTGTTCGCCGCCGCCGTAAAACGCCGAAACCACCGGCTCGTTTAGCGGGGCGTTTTTCCTAAAGCGTTCGGGCAAATCGGGATTGGCGATAAACAATTTGCCGTAGGCGACTAAATCCGCATCGCCGCGCTCAATAACCGCGTTGCCGCTTTCCAAATCGTAGCCCTGCGCGGCGATAACCGTTCCTTTGAAGATTGATTTCAAGTGTTTGACAGCCGAAATCTGTTCGCCTTTGACCGTGTAATTTACGGCGTTCTGCGGTTCAGGCTCGATGACGTGCAAATACGCAATGCCGCGTTCACCTAATTTTTCGGCGACGTAGCCGAATGTCGCCGACGGATCGGAATCGCTCATATCGCTGAAACTTCCGGCGGGCGAAAGTCTGACACCGACGCGGTTTGCGCCCCAAATTTTTGTCGCTGCTTCGACAACTTCAAGTAACAAACGCGACCGATTTTCGATTGAACCGCCGTATTTATCCGTTCGTTTATTCGTGCCGTCTTCCAAAAATTGGTCGAGCAGATAACCGTTCGCGCCGTGAATTTCCACCCCGTCAAATCCGGCTTTTTTCGCATTTTCCGCACCCAGACGAAAGTATTCGACGATGCCCGGAATTTCATCAATCTCAAGCGCACGCGGTGTTTCAAACTTCTTCATCCCTTCGCCGGTAAAAAGTTCGCCCGCCGGTTTGACCGCCGAAGCCGAAACCGGCAGTTCGCCGTTTTCCTGCATTGACGGATGCGAAATCCGCCCGACGTGCCACAACTGCAAAAAGATTTTCCCGCTGCGGGCGTGAACCGCGTCAACGACTTTTTTCCAGCCCGAGATTTGTTCTTCCGTGCCGATGCCCGGCGTAAACGGATAACCGATTCCCTGCGGTAAAACGTGCGTTGCTTCAGTAATAATCAGCGCGGCACTGCTTCGCTGCGCGTAATATTCGACGTTCATCGCGCGCGGCACAAGATTTTCTCCGGCGCGGCTGCGCGTCAGCGGCGACATCACAATCCGGTGTTTCAACTCCAAATCTCCAACTTTAACTGCATCAAATAAATTTGCCATTGTCAAAAAATCTCCCTTATTCAATATTTTATAAATACCTGCACATTTGTTATCAAACAGACCGTGCCGAAACCTTTTCCTTCCAAACATCGGCGACGATTTTATAGGAATGAAGCCGCGCTTCGTGGTCAAAAATCATCGCGTTTATCATCAGTTCGTCGGCTTTCGTTGCGCCGAGGATTTTCTCCAAACCTTTTTTAACCGTCTTCGCGCTGCCGATTATCGAGCCGCCGAGTTTTGATTCGACCGCCGCTTTTTCCTGAGCCGTCCAAAGTTCGTCCATCGAATCCACCGGCGGCAGCATTTGTCCGGGCGTTCCGCGAATCAAGCGCAAAAACGATTGAAACTGCGTCGTCGCCAGTCGCCACGCTTCTTCGTCCGTTTCAGCCGCCACAATATTTATCGCCAGCATCGCGTATGGTTTTTTGAGCGCGTCCGACGGCGTGAACGAACGCCGGTAAAGCTCAAATGCAGGCAAAGTATATTCGGGCGAAAAATGTCCCGCGAAAGCAAACGGCAAGCCCAATTC
>JALYQJ010000006.1 GCA_030855875.1 Acidobacteriota bacterium | reverse complement strand
GTCAGTCTTTTGGACGACATCGCGTTCGCCTTTTTCGTTCCGCTTTTTCTGCATTTCTGCATTCGTTATCCGGTCAGAAGCGAAGTTTTCGACCGGGAGCGTTGGAAAACTTATCTGCTGTATGTTCCGGCAATTTTTATTTCGCTCGGTTTGACAGTAATTTCGGTCATTCCGCAAATTTTCTCGACTTTCGCGCTGGCAGAGACAATTGCTAAATTCAGCGATGATTACAAATTTTTCGGGACAATTTATCAGTTTAATTTTTATCATTTCGTCATCGGAACATCGCTCGGCGCGGGATTTTTGGTGTGGCGTTTTCTTAAAAATCGTCAGCCGCTCGTCCGGCAGCGTTTGAAATGGGCGATGTGGGGAACGATTCTTGCGCTCACGCCGATTGTTCTTTTTCAGATTGCAAGACGCTTTTTCTATCTACCGGAAGACGCTTTTAACACGGCTTTGACGACTCTGCCGCTCGCTTTGATTCCGCTCAGTTTCGGGCATTCGGTCGTGCGTTACCGTTTGATGGACGTTGATGTCGTCGTTCGCCGCGCTCTCGTTTACGCGATGACGACGCTGACGATTGCGATGATGATCGGCGCGGTCGCGCTCGGACTCGTTTTTCTCGTCGTCGGTAATAATTTCTCAAGTCTTTTCTCGGTCAGCAGCAATCTTTCGACATCTGAGATAACGCTTCGAGCTTTGATTGCGGTTGTTGCGATGGCGGGAATTTTTCTTCTGTCCGAGCCTTTGAAGAAATTTCTTCACGAACGCGCCGAAAGATTTTTCTACGGTGAACGCTATGATTTGCGGCACGGTTTGCTCGATTTCGGCAGAACGCTTTCGGCGACTACTACGCTCGAACCGCTGCTCAACGCTTTGACCGAAAGATTGCGGCAGGTTTTGGACATCGAAAAAGTGGCGATATTTATCGAAGACGAAAATTTGCCCGAGCGTTATCGCCTCGCCAAATCAATAAACTTGAGCGAAACATACAAAATTCCGAATGATTTTCGGCAGATGATTCGTCAGAAATCAGCGGGAAAAGGCGTTGTTCGAGCCGACGAATTCGAGGCGTTTGACGAAGAAATCGTTGATGAAACTCCACACGAAAAAAATCGTCTGATCGGGAAAATCGAAAAATTTAGCTTAAACGGAAAAAACATTCAGCGGCAGGAGCTTCATTATTTCGTGCCGTGCGTGGTTCGCAGCAAAATGGTCGCCGTTATCGGTTTGGGCAGAGCGAGCGACGGTTCTTTGCTTTCGTCGGAAGATTTGGAAATTCTGCAAACCGTTTCCGGTTACATTGGTGTTGCCATTGAAAACAGTCTGCTTTATCAGGAACAACACCGCCGCGCCGAAGAACTCGCGCTGCTCAAAGAATTTAACGAATCAATCGTCGAATCGGTCAACGTCGGTTTGATTGCGGTTGACGAAACCGGCAGGATTACGCGGTGCAACACGACGTTTGAGCAGATGCTCGGCTTGAGCCGCGAGGAAACGGTCGGAAAACTCGTCGAAGAAGTTTTCGATGAGAGTTTCGCGCTCAATCTGGAAAATATTCTGGGCAAATCGCGCTGGCATCTGACGGAAATTCGCAACGCTTATAAACTTCACACTTACGATTACAAAGGTAAATCATTGATTTTGAACGTCGCGGTCGCGCCGCTTCGTTCGATTTCAAATCAGCAAACCGGCGCGATTCTCGTTTTGGAAAATGTTTCGTCGCGCGTCAAACTCGAAGAAACTTTGCAGCAGAGCGAAAAACTTTCCTCAATCGGACTACTCGCTGCCGGAGTCGCGCACGAGGTCAACACGCCTTTGACCGGCGTTTCGAGCTACACGCAGATGCTGCTCGGAATGATTCCCGAAACCGACCCGAAACACGCGCTTTTGCAGAAAATGCAGAAGCAGACCGACCGCGCAACAAACATCGTCGGCAATCTTCTGAATTTTTCACGAACCGGAAACTCGTCGGATTTTGTCGAAATTGACATAAATAAACTGCTCGACGATACGCTTCAGCTTCTCGAACCGCAGCTTAGAAAATCGAACGTGCAAATTGTCAAACATTATGTGCGGATGCCGCCGAAAATTCACGGCAACGGCGGAAAACTACAGCAGGTTTTTACGAATTTGATTTTAAATGCGAGAGATGCGATGTTTGACGGCGGCACGATTACGCTCATCACTGATTACAACGAAGAAAGCGGCATAACCGTCGAAGTCGCCGACACCGGCGAAGGAATTTCGAGCGAAAATATCAACAAAATTTTCGATCCGTTTTTTACAACCAAAGGTGTCGGCAACGGCACGGGTTTGGGTTTGGCGGTTTCCTACGGAATTGTGCAGGAACACGCTGGAACAATCGAAGTAAAAAGCGAAAAAGGCGGCGGAACGACATTTCAACTCAATTTTCCAATCGCACAAAATAATCTTCAACGCGCGGTCGGCTAATCAAAAAGTTTCTCCGATCAAATTTCAATCAGCCCTTTATTTTCGCCGGTTTTTGTAAAATAAACTGCCGCTAAAAATGCCACGAACATAATCGCCGAAGCCGTCCAGAATGTGCGGTAAAGCGTCGAATCATCAATCTTATTCAGCGAATTATTTAACAAAACGCCGCCGATAGTCGGTCCGACGGCGCGCGCCAGACTCGCCGCCGATTGCAGAAAACCGAGCGTTTTTCCCTGTTCGCTTTCGTCCGCGTTTTTTGAAGCGAGGCTCGTCAGCGCGGGCGAAGCAAGCGAATTACCGAGCGAGAAACAGGCGATGCCGATTAAAAGTCCCGCCAAACCGCCGAAATTCGGTCCGATAAACGGAACGGCGAACAAACTGCCGACGAGAATCAGACAGCCGACAACCGCCAGACGCGCTTCGCCGAAACGATCCGCCAGACGGCTGAAAAGTGCGCCCTGCATTATGATTGCCAGCAAACCGATATAAGCGAAAAGATAGCCGTTCTGCTCGGCGTTGTAGCCGAAGCGGAACATCGTGTAAAGCACGAAGGCGTAGGTCATTATCGAAAATGAGGTTATCAGAAGAAAATAGACGAGCGTAATCAGACCGAATCTTTTATCGCGCAAGGATTCAAAAAGTTCGGCAAATCGTCCTTTTCTCTTATTGACGCCGTTTCCGACGCTCGTTTTTAATGATTCGGGCAGAATAAAATAAAGCGCAATCGCGTTGCAGAGCGAAAGCACGGCAGCGAAATAAAACGGAACGTGAATGCCGTATTTGCTCAGAATTCCCGCGATTGCCGGACCTAAAATAAATCCGAGACCGAACATCGCGCCGAAAATTCCCATTCCTTTGGCGCGGTTTTCCCGCGTCGTCACGTCGGCGATATAGGCTTGCGCGGTCGAAATATTTCCGCCCGTAATGCCGCCGATAATACGCCCGACGAAAACCATTATAAGCGAGCCGGCAAAACCGATGACGAAATATCCGACGGCAGAACCGAGCAAACTGATAAATAAAATCGGACGGCGACCGTACCGATCCGAAAGTCTGCCTAAAATCGGCGAAAAGAAAAACTGCATCCACGAATAAATCGAAAATAAAATTCCGATCTCAAACGGCGTGGCGTTAAAAGGCGCGGTTTCGGCATAAAACGGCAAAATCGGAATGACCATTCCGAAACCGATCAGGTCAATAAAAACCGTAACGTAAATGATAATGAGCGGCGTTGTAAAGAATTTTTCCTTATTTTCCTTGTTTGTTTCGAGTGTTTGCATTAATCGTTAAAGCGGACGCGGCGGTAGATTTCGGTTACAGGCAGAGATAATTCGACCGAGGCGAATTCGACTGTTTCGCGGGATTCGTTGAAGTAATAAGTTATCCAGCCGCCGTTCGGCTGCCGTCGGTGAACTTCGACGTTCATCTTTTTCTGGTAAATTATGACGTATTCCTGAACGCTCGGCATCTGCTGATAAAAAAGAAGTTTTTCGCGGCGGTCAATGTGTTTGGTCGAAGGCGAAGTAACTTCGACGATTAAGATCGGCTGATTGCGGAAATAAGGGTTTTCCGGGTTTTCTTCCCACGAAACCAGAACGTCCGGGTAATAATAGACGTTTTTCGTAACCTGCACTTTTATATCGCTGAAGAAAGTTTCGCACAGTGAATCGCGCAGATGATTGGTTAAAGATGCAAGCAGATTTCCGACAATTCGATTGTGATTATCGCTTGCGCCCGCCATCGCGTAAATTTCGCCCTCGACGAATTCGCGTTTGACCGGACTGAATTTTTCGCTTTCCAGATAATCTTCGACACTGGTTTTGGTTTTTAGTTTCGGCAATCCCATAAAGGAAATTTTAGCAAACTATCGTTTCGTAGTAGAATCAAAACAAACGAAATAAGACTATAAAAGGGGAACGCCAAAGCCAAACACAATTTATGAAAACAAAAGTTCTGCTATTATTTATTTTCGCGCTGATTTTTTCTATGTATCAAGAAACTCCGGCTCAGAGAAAGCGAGCCAGCAATAAGCAAACGCCGACGGTGGAAGTAAAAGCCGCCGCGCCGGAAATCGGTTATACGGTTTCGATGCCGAAACCGTGGACGCATCTTTTGGAAGTCGAAATGCGGCTCGATTGGGCGCAGATGCCGGCGCAAGCCGAACTGAAAATGCCGGTTTGGACACCGGGCAGTTATCTCGTCCGCGAATACGCGCGTCACGTTCAGGATTTTGATGTCAAAGACGCAAACGGAAATAGTCTGACGTGGCAAAAAACTAATAAAAATACGTGGCGGATTGATACGAAAGCGGCAAAACGAATCGTCGCCAAATATCGCGTTTACGCCAACGAATTAACGGTTCGCACGAACGAACTCAACGACGAACACGCTTTTTTTAATAACGCCGCGCTGTTGATGTTTCCGAAAGATCAGTTGAAAGCCGCTTCGACCGTCACGGTCGTTCCCTTCGGGAATTGGAAAGTTGCGACCGGATTGCCGAAAGTCGAAGGACAAACCAA
>JALYQJ010000544.1 GCA_030855875.1 Acidobacteriota bacterium | reverse complement strand
GTGAGTTTTCGGACAATTGATAACGAATCTGCGCCGCTCAGTCGAATGACTCCGATTCCGCTGCGTCCCAGAGGCGTTATCAATGCGACGATTGTGTTTTTCATAAGTTCAAGGTTCAAGGTTCAAGATTCAAGGTTAGAAAATCAGACTTTGAACCTTGAACCTTGAACCTTGAACTTATTTTAAACTGACCTGCAACCGTCTGTCCCGACCGGCTCCGACTGATTCCGTAATCAAATCTTCTTCTTTTTGCAGAGTGAGATGAATCACGCGGCGTTCGGTCGAATTTAAAACGCCGAAAGTAAAAGGTCTGGAAGTTTTTCGGACGTTTCCGGCGGCGAAACGTGCCATCGCCTGAAGTTCGGCTTTGCGCGTGCGGCGAAATCCGTCGGCATCGCAGGTAAAACGATGTTCGCGGTCAAGCTCACGACCGTAAATTTGAAACAGCAAAGTTTCAAAAGCATCAAGCATTTCGCCGTTTTCCGCCAGCAGAAAGGGAACGTCTTCGCCGCTTAAATCAAGGACGCAGCCTTCGTCCGTCCATTCGGACGAAACGCGCAGATTAAAACGCAAATCGGCTAAAAGTTCGGTCAAATAAGTTTCGGCTTGTTGGCAATTTTCGTTCATAACAGAAATTATAAATTGAAAAAGTGAAAAAGCGGAAAAGTGAAAAGTAGTTGATCTTAGCAATTAAACTTTTTTACCTTTTCGCACTTCCACTTTTCTGACTTTAAGATGTTGAAAGTTTCGGTTTTACCTTCTTCACATTTTTTACGTTACTCGGCATCGAATCAACGATTTCCTCTTTCGGCGGCTCGCCGGTTTTATTCATTTTATTGATAATCATCTGCTGACCGAAACTGACGACGTTCCCGAAAAACCAGTAAAGCAGAAGTCCCGCCGGTGCCGCCCACATCACCCAAAGCATCATTACCGGCATCAGATACGTCATCAATTTCTGCTGCATCTGTTGTTCGGGCGTGACGATGGCGGCTTGCGGCGTAAACTTCATCGAAAGAATCATCGAACCGGCAAACGCAAATTCCAAAAGATGATAAGGGTCGCCCGCCGAAAGGTCCGGCAACCAGAGAAAATCCGCCTGACGAATCGCCAGCGAAACCGTCACCGCCGTATAAAATGCAATTAGCAAAGGAAATTGCAGAAGCATCGGCAGACAACCGCCAATCGGCAGCGCGGCTTTCGTCATCCGCAATTGATCCATCTGCAATTCGCGCATTCGCGGATCGTCGAGCGGAATGCCTTTTTTCTGAAAATCTTTGATTTTATCCTGAATTTCCTTCATCTTCGGCGCATTTGCCGACGCTTTTTTGAATGAACGCGACTGCGACCAGCGCAGCGGAAAGAGAAGCGAATAAAACAGAAATGTGAATATGATAATGGAAACGCCGTAATTATGCGTGAAATTATTGATGAAACTCAGTGAGTAAAGAATCGGTATCGAAAGATATTTGGTAATCGGTCTGATTATCGCGTAATTGCTGAAATTAATTAAATCTACAACATTAATCTGCCTGCCGACGCTGCTTGTTAAACTCTCGTTGTAGGCGTTAAGCGCAAAATAATCCTTCGTTCCGGTATAGATTTTCGTCGTCGAACCATCGGCGGTAATCGGGACGTAAGCCGTAATCAAATGCCGTGTTTCGCGGGTTTTTTCGCTTCGCGTAACCCAACTGAAAATTCCGTCGTAGTAAGGTTTTGTATCAACTTCGTATTTTGAAGCGTGAAATTCGAGACCGCTTGTCGGTGCTGCCGGAATCGCCGCCATCGCAAAATATGCGTCGCCGACTCCCGCCCAATCTACATTTCCCGGAACCTGAATCGGACTCGAATTGTTTCCGTTGTAAGTAAAAGAATAATAACCCTGATGCCGGACGACATCGCCGCCGACCGAAGCGACTGCTTCGGATTCGATATGATAAAAATTGTGATTGTTTATTGCGTGATCGCCGATGCTCGCGCCGATCAAAAGTTTTGTGTCGGGAACGGGCTGACCGTTTTGAGTTAGTTTAATGCCTAAATCGGCGACATAACTGTCGGCGCGAAAAAGAAAACTTTTGGTCACTTCAACACCGTTTTCATTAAGCGTAAAATCAATTCGTTTTTCATCCTGCCCGTTTAGCGCAATCGTTTCTTCGCCCGCCGTAATTTGATAATTACGATTATTGAGCAAATCATTTAAGTTTTGATTGCCGGTCACCGCCAGCCGAAACGGAATTTCACGGGTTTCCAAAGATTTTTGTGAAACCAATTGAAGCGGCTTTTGTTCGCCATCGGTCGAACCGTCCGCAAAAAGCTGTCTTTCGCCTCGCGGAGATTTGTCTCTCAGTAAAATCCAACTCGTCGCCAACGCGCCTTTTGAATCTAGTTTCACCTCATAAAGCGGCGACCTTATCGTAATTTGTCGGTTGGGAATATTGTCGGGCGTTGTTTCGGCAATTTGCGGTTGTTGCTGAACCGGCTGAACCTGAGGCGCGGGTGTATTTGTCGTATTGACGACCTGCGCCGTGTTCGCATCATCGGTTTGCGGTTTTTTCGGCGCAAAAAAATAACTCCAACCAAACAAAACCGCCATCGAAAGCAGTGCGGCGAGTAAAAAGCGTGTTTGATTCTGCTGTTTAGGATTGTCCATTATTTATATTTTGGATTTTAGATTTTGGATTTTGGATTTTCATAGACAGCTTCACTCTATTTATCAAAATTTAATATTTTGAGTATGTTAGAAGTAAATACCAATCCAAAATCCAAAATCTAAAATCCAAAATCACTTGACCGGATCGAAACCGCCTTTGCATAAAGGCTGACATCGTAAGATACGCTTCGCTGCCAGCCAGGTTCCGCGAATCGCGCCGTATTTTTTTACCGCGTCCGTCGCGTATTCCGAACAGGTCGGCGTAAACCGACACGCTGGCGGCAAAAAAGGCGAAAGAAACGTCTTGTAAAGTTTCAAAAAATCTAAAACCAAATACTTCATCTCAACTTTACTTTGACGTATTTTCGCCTCTTTGCGATTCGTAAATTTTTACTTTTGCGATAATTTGCCGAAATTCCGCGAGCGGCTCGGCAAGTTTCACCTTTAAAAGACTTCGCCGCGCATTAATTACCCAATCGAATTTCGTATCCAATTCAATGAGTTCGGCTGCGCTCAAACGAAACGCTTCACGAAGCAGACGTTTCGCCCGGTTACGGTCGTGCGCCTTATTGCTCATTTTTTTTGAAGCCGTCACGCCGAAACGCTGAAACGACGTTTCCGACGGCAATATAAACACCGTCATAAAACGTCCTTCAAAACGCTTGCCGTTTTCGTAAACTCGGCGAAACTCGGCGGGTTTCCGCAACCGATTCTCCTTCGGCAGCCGAAAATTTAATAATGCTTGACGGTCAATACTTTGCGTCCTTTGGCGCGGCGGCGTTTGATAACGGCGCGTCCGTTCTTGGTCGCCATTCGCGCCCGAAAGCCGTGTTTCTTGGCACGGCGACGATTGTTTGGTTGATAAGTTCTCTTTGGCATAATTACTGTTCATCCTCTGACTGAAAGTGAAAACTTAAAGTTTATGGAAAAAAGCCGATGATGTCAAAACGAGCCGGAAACCAAAGCGAACCATTTGAAACTTTTTCGGTTTATTCGAGTGAGAAATTCGATGAATCTAAAATATATTTTCCATCAAATTTTATCATTCTTCATTATTCACTGCGCTTTTCCGATGTTTGTATTTTTTCTGGTTTTTACTTTAGGTTTAAGAGAACGCGATTCAAAGTTGCGGCTTCGTGAGATAATGCAGTGCATCTTTAAGAAAATTTTCTAAGTTTCAAAAACAACGCGCCTTTCGATAATTTTATAATTTTCCGAAACAATTTTTGCCAAAGACTCAATATAAAGCGCGTGTTCGTGTTCCAAAATTTTCGCCGACAAACTTTCCGCCGTATCATCGTCCACCACTGCGACCGCTTTTTGCGAAATAATCGCGCCGTGATCCAAATCTTCATCAACAAAATGCACGGTGCAGCCGGAAATTTTCACTCCGTAATCAATCGCCTGTTTTTGCGCGTCCAAACCGGGAAAAGAGGGAAGCAAACTCGGATGAATGTTGATGATTTTATTCGGAAACGTCAACACAAAGCCTTTCGACAAAAGACGCATATAACCTGCCAGACAAACCAATTCAACATTTCGCTTTTTCAATTCCGAGATAATTTCCGCGTCGTGTTCTTCGCGTGAACGATTTTTTCGCGTGATGACAAGCGTTTCAATGTTGCGCTCTTTCGCCTTTTCCAATCCCTTCGCGCTCGTTTTGTCGCTGACAACAACCGCAACCTCAGAGTTTGGAATGCGCCCGCTTCTGACGGCTTCCGCAATCGCAACCATATTTGAGCCGCGCCCCGAAATTAAAATGCCGATTTTCATTTATTTCTACGAATCTCCAGTATTTTCCGCCGTGTTGACGATTTCAAAAACTAATGACCGCTTGCCGATGCGTCCGGTTTTTTCTTTTTGAGCAGAAAAACGAGCGGCAGAACGCAGACGAATAAAATCAGATAAAACTGAAAAGCGTCGAGAATCGCCTTCATCGAGGCTTGCCGGACAATCGTTTCCCAAATCACGCCCTGCGCCAAACCTGCCGATTGCGCGATGGTCAGTCCCTGATGTTTGAAAGCCGTCGCCAGATTGTCCAATGCCTGAACGTAGTTCGGATTAAAATCGCTCGCGTGATAACCGAGATTATTGATATGAACCTGCGTTTGCAAAACGATAATCGTCGAAGTAAGCGCGATTCCGACGCTTGCGCCGACGTTTCGCGCCAGATTCAAAAGAGCCGACGCGCTGTTGTTTTTCTCCGGCTTGATGTCGTAATACGCCGCTGTGTTGACGGAAACCGCCAGAAACGCCAGACCGAAAGATTGAAACGCCCGCGCCCAGGCGATTGTGTAAAAATCCACCTGCAAATTGAACGAGGACAAATTCCAAACCGCCAAACCCGACGCTGCCAAACCGAACAAAATTATTTTGCGAATGTCGAATTTATCAATCAAAAAACCGACGACCTGAATCATAATCATCAAGACTATCGCCGCCGGAAGCCCGACCATTCCTGCGTCCATCGCCGTGTAGCCGAGCAGCGTCTGCGCCATAAACGGAACGATAAAAATCGAGCCGGTCGTTACAAAACCAATCGTAAAAATCAACCCGCAAGCTCCGGCAAACGCCGGATTTTTAAACATCAAAATATCAACAGCAGGTTGTTTTTGGTAATATTCCCAGGTTGCGCCGATTAGAATCGAGAAAAAAGAAATCGTCGCTGCCACGACAACAAAATCCGATTCAAACCAGCCTTCCTGCGGACCTTTTTCCAAAACAATTTGAAAAGCCGCGATGCCCGTCACGAATAAAACGATTCCGACCCAATCAACCGTGCCGCCTTCTCTGCGAAATTCTTTTTGTACGCGCTCGGCTTGTTTCGATTCCTGCACGAAAAGCCCGGTCAAAATCAGGGAAATTATGCCAATCGGCAGATTGATAAAGAAAATCCAGTGCCAGCTAAAAGTATCGGTGATAAATCCGCCGAGCGTCGGACCGATGACGGGCGCGACCGCCAGACCGAATCCGTAAATCGAAAAAGCGCGACCGAGTTTTTCCTGCGGCGTAATATCGGCGATGATCGCCTGTTCGCTCGGCGCGAGACCGCCGCCGCTCAAACCTTGCAGGATGCGAAAAAAAATCAGAGATTCGAGATTCCACGACAAACCGCACAGCACCGAACTGATCGTGAAAAGCAAAACGCAAGCCATATAATATCGCTTGCGTCCGAAATACGTGGCGAGCCAGCCGCTAATCGGGAGAATTGCGGCGTTCGCCACCAGATACGAACCCAGAACCCAAACCACTTCGTTCGGCGAAACCGACAAATCGCCCGCGATTCGCGGCAAAGCGACGTTGGCGATAGTCGTATCCAAAACCTCCATAAAAGTCGCCAGCGTCAAAATCAAAATAGTCAAATAAGGATTAAGCGGCGGTTTTTCCGAAGATTCTGGAGCAGCGGAGTTTGATTTCATTGAAATTTCGCTTGATTGGAACGAAAATCCAATCGAATCGCTGATTTTACCTGATTCTCACGCGCGGCACGACCGACATTCCCGGCACGAGCAGATACTTTTTGCTGTCCGGTGCCTGGTCGAAAATGATTTTGACGGGAACTCTCTGCACGACTTTGACGAAATTTCCGCTCGCGTTTTCGGCGGGCAAAACGCTGAAGCGCGAACCCGTTCCGGCTTGAAAGCCTTCAATTTTGCCGTGAAAAACCGCACCCGGATAAGCGTCAACGAAAATATCCACGTTTTGCCCGATTTGCATTTTTTCGAGCTGCGTTTCCTTGAAATTGGCGACGACCCAAATGCCGCCCTGCGTAATCGTCATTAAACCTTGTTCGGGCTGCACGAGTTGTCCTTCCTGAACCGATTTGCGCGATACAAAACCGTCCTGCGGCGCGTAAATTTTCGTGTATCCAAACTGGAGTTCGGCTTGACTGACGGCGGCTTGCGCCTGGGCAATTTGCGCCTCAGCCGCTTCGACTTCCGTCTGTTCGACAGCGGCGCGCGACGACGGCAGAGCTTCGGCTTCCTGAAGTCGTCCGGCTGATTCGTCGGCTTGCGAAGCGACGACGTTTCCTTCGGCGACCGATTTTTGGTAATCGTTTTCGGCGACGGCAATATTGACCTTCGCTTCGTTCAAACGCGAGGCTTCGACCTCGACTTGACGACGCTGCGCGTTGAGCCGCGATTCGGCGATTTCCACCTGTTTTTCCGCCGAAACAAGACCGGCTTGGGCTTCGCTCAATGCCGCGCCGGATAAATCCAGCTGCTGTCGGGAAACGTCTCCGGCGGCGGAAAGCGTTTTATCGCGTTCGTGTTCGAGCCGCGCGACTTCCAATTTATTTTTCGCGGCGCTAACCTGCGCCAAGGCTTGGGCGATTGCCGCTTCCGCCGCCGGAATCTGCGCCTGAACCTGTCGGAGATTGGCTTCAGCGGTATTTTTTTGGTTTTGCGATTGCTCAACGGCGTTTCGTTTTGCGGAAGATGCAAATTTGGTTTGCTCGATGCTGGTGCGGGCGGTTTGCAGATTGGAATTTGCCTGATTTAAACCGGCGCGGCTCGTCACCCGCGTCAACGCGACATTCGCTTTCGCCTTGTCAAGAGCGGCAATAGTAGTTTGCAATGCGGCTTTCGCCTGCGCGAGTTTGGCTTCGGCTTCCTGCGCGTCAAATTCAATCAACAAATCGCCTTTTTTGACATATTGATTTTCCGTGACGTGCAGACGTGCGACGTGTGCCGAAATCTTTGAACTGACGAGCGTAATATTGCCTTCGATGAAAGCATCGTCGGTCGTTGCGAACTGCCGCGCGTAAAGCC
>JALYQJ010000537.1 GCA_030855875.1 Acidobacteriota bacterium | reverse complement strand
TTGATTGGCTTGATAATTTTTCTAGGGACTTTTATGTGGGAGATATAAAAAATAGAAAACACCTTGCCATTCCAGTCTCGCTGATGGTTGCGGGTGCGATAATCGGAGTGGTTGTCAAAGCAGCAGCAAATATATCTGATTTAGCTGACAGAATGTTGGACGATTTCAGTTATCTTATTTACCTGCTTCCTTTAGCTTTGGTTATTCCGATTTTGGCAAAAGGTATCGTTGACCGAAAAACCGAAGATGCTAAGAAAAATTTGATGCTGTTTTGAAATTGCTGCATTTTGGAAATTTTAATTGCATTGTGCCGAAAAACAACACAGTTTTCAGCGGCTTTCTTATCAACGGGCTTTGTTATCCTGTCCTTGCTGCTTCCGATTTCGTTCCGCTTCATCCTAACCGTTAAACTCTTAAATAATCGCCGCGCCAATTTTTGACTGCGAGCTTTATTGCTTTCGTATCCTCAAATTCCCCGTTTACGGTTCGCCGCACGAGTTCAGGCAGTTCTTCATCGGAAGCGAAACGCAGCGCGATAATTTGAGAGGTTTTTAGATTCATTGCCCGAACTGCCACATCAGCCGGTAAAATTTCTTTGTAGCGCAAATATTCTTCGAGCCGGATGACGCGATTTTGCGCCGCCAGAGCTTGCAGCCGCGCTCCGAGAGAAATTAATATCAGAGCGATTGCGACCAGAAGATTTTCTGCTCTGTCCCAACTTCGTTCCAGACTCAGCCAGACGATTTGCCAGATCAAATTCAATAAAAGCAGCGGCGTTATAACGAAGTGAACGAGCGGATACCATCTAACATGATTTTGAAAATTTTGTGTTTTGTCCATTATTTTAAATATTTTATTGTTTTATAATTTTGTCTGCGCCAGAGATTCGGCTTTTTTTGTCGTGTAATCTTCGCCCGGATTAACGAATAGATTTTGCTCGAAGCGGTATTGTTTATCGTAAAGCTGTTTGTAACGCCCGTTCATTTCAATCAATTCTTCGTGCGTTCCGCGTTCGCGGATTTCGCCCGCTTCGACGACTAAAATTTGATCCGCCGAACGAATCGTCGAAAGGCGGTGCGCGATGACGAACGTCGTTCTTCCCTGCCGCAGACGATTTAAGCCTTCCTGTATCAATGCTTCGCTTTCCGAATCGAGCGAAGATGTCGCTTCGTCCAAAATCAAAATTCGCGGATTGGCTAATAAAGCTCTGGCGATGGCGATGCGCTGCCGCTGTCCGCCGGAGAGTTTCACGCCGCGTTCGCCGACGATTGTATTGTAACCGTCTGGGAATTTTTCGATAAATTCGTCGGCGTTGGCGATACGGCAGACTTCTTTTATTTCATCGAAACCCGCTTCCGGGTTGGAAAAACGAATGTTTTCAAAAACCGTGCCGTCAAACAGAAAATTATCCTGCAAAACCACGCCGAGATGCCGCCGGTAATCGCGCAGTTTGACGCTCTGCAAATCTTTTCCGTCAATTTTAATTGTGCCTGAATTCGGCTGTATAAAATTTAAAACCAAACTCAAAATCGTTGATTTTCCCGAACCGCTCGAACCGACGAGCGCGGTCGTCGCTCCGGCTTCCGAGTGAAATGAAACGCCTTTTAAAACCGGAACGTCTTTTTCGTATTCAAAATAAACGTCTTCAAAATCAATCGTACCGCTGACTTTCGGCAACGGTTGGCGACTTGCGTCCTCTTCGTCTTCGGTGTCCATTTCCATCACTTCGCGGATTCGGTCGAGACCGGCGAAAGCATCGGTGATCTGCGTTCCAATCGAAGTCAATTCGATAATCGGCAGCGCAAGCAGAAACGTAAAAGAAATATACATCAGAAAATCGCCGAGCGACATCGTTCCGGCTTGCACGGCGTTGCCGCCGATAACGATCATCACAACGCTGATCGCACCGATAACAACTGAAGAAAAAGCACCGACGGCGGAAACCCCGGTCAAAGATTTGGTGATGTTGCGAAAAAGTTTGTGTGCGCCGCGCGTAAATGAAAGCTCTTCGCGCTTTTCCGCCGTGTATGCTTTGACGATGCGAATGCCGCCCAGACTTTCGCCCAAACGTCCAGTAACTTCGGCGTTTATCACGTTTCTTTCACGGAAAATCGGTCGCAATTTTTTAAAGGCGTAAGCCAGAACTCCGCCGAACAAAGCGAGAACGACAATCGTCGCAGCAGTCAATTGCCAATTAACGTAAAACAAAACGACGACGGCGATCACCGCCGTCACGACGCTTCCCAAAATCTGTCCCAAACCCGTGCCGACGAGATTGCGGATTCCTTCGGCATCGTTCATAATCCGCGAAATCAACTGTCCGCTTTGCGTCGAATCGAAATACGAAATCGGCAGCCGCTCGATTCGCTGCTGAACGCGCTTTCGCATATCGGTAATCGCCCTCTGCGCCGCCACGCCGAGAATTTGCGATAAGGCAAACGCTGTCACGGCTTGGATGAGCGACGAAACGCCAATCGCCAGCGCGATCCATTTGAGCAATTCGTAACGCTCGTTGACAAAAATCTCATCGCCGATAAATTTGGTCGAAGCCGGCAAAACCAAACCCGATAGCCGACTGACAAGCATCAGCAAACTGCCGATAAACAAACGCCAGCGGGCGTGCCAAATCAACGCTTTTGCTTCCTGCCACGCGCTCGAATAATTTATTTTCTTTTTCTTTTCAGCCATTTGATTGTAATTTGCCCGTCGCAAAGCAAAATGTCAAATTTGTTCGGATTTTACACATTGAATCGAGAATTAATTGATTAATATTTCATTAGGCAGTTCAGAAAATCTTAACTCATTATTGTTCGACAAACCGCGTAATTTTTTGACAATCCGCTATCGAATAAGATATAAAAATAGACGCTTTTAATAAATTCACTCAATAAAAGATTCATAATTTATTTAACACTTTTGCTGTCGGAAAGTTAAGGCGATCATCGGGTTTTCAAGCAGGTTAAATTCCCTTTTGATCAGGTCTTATCGTTTTCGGCTACCAGACGATTTTTGTGCGGGAGAAATAATGAAGCATATTTCAAAAATAACACTCGGTCTTTCATTAGCGGCAGTATTCGGAATTTCCTTGTGCTGCGTTTCTATTCTTTTGCGCGGACAATCCGGCTTTGCTCAAAGCCGTGTAAATTCGGATTTCAAAATGGATAATCAAAAATCAGTTTCGCCGACCGGACGGATTGCGCCCGCTGGAGAAGCGATAAATAATTCGCATCTTAAAACGCTTTTAGCTGCCGATAATTTGCAATTTGATGAAACCGCGATGCTTTCGCCGCAAGTTGAAAAATCGCAAACTTTTTTTATTCGCCTGAAAAATCAACAATCTGCTTCCAATGACTCTTTATCCAATACGCCTTCCGGGAAGTCCGAACTTTTCTTGCAGCAAATTAAAAATTCCAGTCAAGGAGTGGCGCGGCAAAGAAGTTTGGAACTTTCGACGACGCAGATTTTGATTGTCGCCTTAAACGAAAAACAGCAGGTTTTGTGGTGGCATTTGCAGACCGATCCGCGCATTCTGCGACTCGAAACCGCCGACGATGCCGGACGTTTGAGCAATCCCGACGTGATTTACCGAGATGAAACGGATTTACTCGTTTCGCTTCCCGACGACGAAACGATTACGGAAACACGGTTTTATCATCCGAATTGGGACGGCAGAGAATTTTCACTCGAATTAATCGGCAGTTTGAATATTGCCAAGTGATGGCGTAAACGGAGAATTTTATGACGACGAAATCTGTCAAAACACATTTGCTTAAAATCTTTTTTTTCGCCGGAATTCTAATTTACTGCGGCTCGACAAACGCGCTGGCTGAACCGTTTACGACCGTCATCAGCAACGGAAGTTCGCAAAACCGCGTTGACATCGCCATTCTCGGCGACGGTTACACTGCCGCTCAGATGTCAAAATATCAAACCGACGTTCAGCAATTTTTGAGCGGCGTTTTTCAGCAGGAACCGTATCGTGAATATCAGCGTTTTTACAACGTCCATCGAATTGACGTGACCAGTAATCAATCGGGCGCGGATCATTCAAACCGCACACCGCAGGTTTTCGTGGATACCGCGCTCGACGCGGCTTACAATTGTGCGGGAATTCAACGCCTGATTTGCGTCAACACGACGAAAGTCAATCAGGTTATCGCCCGCACTTTACCGACGAACGTTTTTTATGATGTGATTTTGGTTCTGGTAAATGATCCCGAATACGGCGGTTCGGGCGGAAGCGTCGCGGTGGCTTCGACCGATGCGGCAGCCGTCGAATTAATTCTGCACGAAGTCGGACACAGTTTCGGGCTTTTGGCTGACGAATACGCGGGCGGCGGTCCGAGCTGCAATTCGAGCGTCGAACCCGCGCAGGTGAACGCGACCAAACAAACCGAACTGGCTTTGATCAAATGGAATTCGTGGATTGCGCCGACCACCGTTCTTCCGACTTTGACGAACGCCGCCGCGCTGCCGGGTTTGTATTTAGGTTCGCGTTATTGCGATACCGGATTGTATCGCCCGACATTTAATAGCAAAATGAATACGCTCGGTCCGTCGTTCGAGCAAATTAACATCGAACAGCACGTTAAGCGCGTTTATAATTTCGTTTCTCCGATTGACTCGACTTTACCAGCCGCAACCAACGTGAATTTAACTGCTGCCCAATCGCAAACATTTTCCGTTGCGACACCGCAGCCTTTGACACACAATTTAATTGTCAGTTGGTCTGTCAACGGGCTAACCGTTGCTAACGGTTTGTCATTTAATCTTACGGCGGCAACGCTTAACGCCGGAACAAATACCGTGCAAGCCTTTGTCAGCGATCCGACTGTTTTTGTCCGAAACGATCCGGCGCAGGTTTTAAGAGCCGTTCGTTCGTGGAATGTTCAGAAAACTACAAATCGCGCACCGTTTGATTTTGACGGTGACGGGAAAACCGATCTTTCGATCTTTCGTCCCGCTTCCGGCGAATGGTGGTTTCTCCGAAGCAGTGACGGCGGCAATCGAACTTTTCAGTTCGGTAATTCTTCGGACAAACTTGTTCCGGCTGATTTTACCGGCGACGGCAAAACCGACATCGCTCTGTTCAGACCTTCGACCAATGAGTGGTTTGTCCTCAGAAGCGAAGATTCGAGTTTCTATTCGTTTCCCTTCGGAGCGGCGGGCGACGTTCCCGTTCCGGCTGATTACGACGGCGACGGTAAGGCTGATCCGGCTGTCTTTCGTCCTTCGACGCAAACCTGGTTTATTCTCCGCTCTTCGGGCGGGACGACGATTCAGACATTCGGCGCGGCGGGAGATATTCCGGTTGCGGCTGACTACGACGGTGACAACAAAGCCGATTTAGCGATCTATCGTCCGTCGCAAGGTCAATGGTGGCTGCTCAGAAGCAACTTGGGAATCGTCGTTTACCAATTCGGCAACAGCACGGACAAACCCGTGCCGGGCGATTTCACCGGAGACGGAAAAACGGATGTCGCATTCTTCCGTCTGTCAACGAACGAATGGTTTGTCCTGCGGAGCGAGAACGCGAGTTTTTATTCATTCCCGTTCGGAGCGGCGGGCGACATTCCGTCACCGGGCGATTACGACGGCGACGGGCGAGCGGACGCAGCGGTATTCCGACCGTCAACGAACACGTGGTTTGCCAATCGTTCGACGGCGGGAACATTGATTCAGACATTCGGACAAACGGGAGACCGTTCGGTTCCTAATAGTTTCGTTCCTTAATAAATCGAAAATTAATTAGGATAACGACTTTGTTAATTTTCGCGTCGCCATTATTAACAAGATTTTTTGAATTATCCGCATTGCGGAGATTGATTTGCAAACATCTTTTCTATGAAGCAGTTATCTAATTTACATCCTATAAACATAAAATTACTCAGGAAAAACAGGAAGAAAACAATGATTTCGATCAGAAAAATTTCGATTATCGCGCAACTTATTTTACTTATATCGGTTTCGGCAATTTCAATTCGGGCGGACGGCGAGGTTGACCCGTTTTTTAATGCTTCGGTTTATAACAAGCAAGGTTCGGGCGTTACTGTTCTTGCCGCGCAGCCGGACGGGAAAATCATCATCGGCGGAAGTTTTACAATCGCCAACGGCGCGGCGCGTCAGGGACTGGCGCGTCTAAATACTAATGGAACGCTCGACGCGGCATTTCAACCGCCGGATATTTTCGATGCGACTTTGACAGCCGACAATAGCGGCGCGACGGTAATTTCTGTTGCGTTTCAATCAAACGGCAAGATTTTAGTCGGCGGCAGATTTAACGTCCTCAACTCGAGTTATGAAAAACTTATCAGATTGAACACGGACGGTTCATTGGACACTACTTTTAGAAACCTTTCGGATTTGTTTGACGATACGGATTCGGTTAATAAAATTGTCGTGCTGCCCGACGACAACATTTACATTGCCGGAGTTTTCGATTGGAATTCGCCGACTCCGGTTTCACAGGTGGCGAAATTAAATGCCGACGGCGCACCGATTGAAGGATTTCAGCTCGGATTCGCCGGAGTTGTCAAAGAACTCGTCGTTCAACCCGACGGTAAAATTCTTCTGAGCGATCAACATATCGAACGCCGAGAAGCTAACGGATCGCCCGACTCGTCCTTTCAGACGGCGATGACAAACGGAACTATCACCGAAATTGTCGTGCAGCCGAACGAAAAAATATTAATCGCCGGAACATTTACGACTGTCAACGGAACTTCACGCGGACGCATCGCCCGGCTAAACAGCGACGGGACACTCGATTTGGATTTCAACACCGGCGGAGTCGGCGCAAATACCGGCAGTATCAACGCTATTGCGATTACTTCGGACGGCGGCATTTTTATCGGCGGAACATTTACGCAATTTAACAATTTTGCCAGAAGCAAACTCGCAAAGTTATTTAACAACGGCACTCTCGACCTTTTGTTTAATTACGACCCGGTTTTTCCTTCAACCGTAATTTACGACATCGAAGTTTTAAGACGGGGAGGAATTTTCGTTGCCGGCGATCAGACCGGCGGCATAAACGATTCCGTATCGTTGATTAATGCCGACGGTTCGCTCGACGAAAGTTTTCCGGCGAATGTCGGCAGAACCGGCAGAGTCCGCGAAATCGTTCAGCAGTTGGACGGCAAAATTTATATTGGCGGTGAGTTTACATTAGTCAACGATGCGGGGCGAAAATCTTTTGCTCGTTTGAATGCGAACGGAAGCACCGATCAGTCATTCGTTCCGTATTTCAACAATGTTCCCGGAAATCAAATAATTTACGCCGTCGCCGCACAGCCGGACGGTAAAGTTTTAATCGGCGGATCGCAGGGCGTTGTTCTGACGAGATTGAACGCTGACGGCACGGAAGATACGACTTTTAATGCGAATCTGGAAAATTCCGGCGTAATTTACGACATTGCGCTTTTGCCGAACGGTCAAATTTTGGTCGTCGGTGATTTTAAACAAAACAGAAGTTTGCCGAATTTGAAAATCGCCAGATTAAATTCGGACGGAACGATTGACGCAGGTTTCGTCGCCGCTTCTCCAAATGCGGGTGTTTACAAAGTTCTGCGGCAATTTGACGGAAAAATTTTAATCGGCGGCGATTTCACTCAAGTCGGCAACATCGGGCGCGGCAGAATCGCCCGTTATAACAGCGACGGTTCGCTCGACGAAACATTCAATCCGAACGGCGGCGCAAACGGCAGCGTTTATGATTTGGATTTACAATCAAACGGCAAAATCGTTCTCGGCGGAGCTTTTACGTCGCTCAACGGCAGCACCATCCAACAGCGCATCGGCAGACTGAACGCCGACGGCAGTTTGGACGGCGGATTTGTTCAAACCGCAAACTCGATAGTCAATGCCGTTAAAGTTCAGCCGGACGGCAAAATTTTAATCGGTGGACAATTCACGCAAGTTCAAGGCGCGGCGCGAAACCGTGTCGCACGGCTCGAAGCAGACGGGACTTTGGATATTTCATTTATTGCTGATGCCAATTTCAATGTTTTCGACGTAAATTTGCAAACCGATAACAAAATTCTTCTGGGCGGCGAGTTTACTGAAATAAGCGACGTTTCAAGAGTGCGCGTCGCGCGTTTGTTTAATGTCGCGCCGCCGCCGAAAACGATGTTCGATTACGACGGCGACCGGCGGGCGGACATTTCCGTTTACAGACCTTCGACCAACCGCTGGTATATTTTAATGAGTTCAAATTTCACCGTTTCCGAATACACTTTCGGAATCGAGGGCGACATCGTTGCGCCCGCCGATTTTGACGGCGACGGCAAAACCGACATCGCTATCTTTCGACCTGCAACCGGGGAATGGTGGTATCTGTCGAGCGTTGATAATATTCAGAAATCGGTTCATTGGGGACAAGCCGGCGATATTCCGCGTCCGTCTGATTTTGACGGCGACGGGCGTGATGATTTTATCGTTTTTCGTCCGTCAAATAATGTCTGGTATCGCTTGTCGAGCGTCAGCGGAGTGA
>JALYQJ010000461.1 GCA_030855875.1 Acidobacteriota bacterium | reverse complement strand
GAGCGGGAGTCAAAATAAGATCATTTCTTTCGGATTAAACTAAAAAAAACAGGAGAAAATATGAAAAACAAACTTTTTTTAATAATGACGGTTTCAATGCTCGGTATATCTTTTACCGGATGCACCGCGTCATTTTCGACCAATGGTTCAAACACCGCCAAGCCGGTTAATACGGCTTCGAGTCCGGCAGCCGGTAAAAATGCGAATACTGCTTCAACCGCTAAAACTGAAAACCCCCAAACGGCTTTAAAAGATGAAAAGAAACCTGAAGGAACTGCTAAAACAGCGAAAAAAGATGTTCCCATTCCGGCAGATTGGATTTATGTTTACGACGAAAATAAAGGCTACGGCTTTTCCGTTCCCGAAGGCACGACCGGCGAAAGCGACATCAGTAACGGTTTTGACGTGATGAGTTTAACTACGCCCTCCGGTATTGATATTTTCGTGCTGGCGTACAAAGACAAAGATTTGACTAAAGAAGGTTTGCTTGAGGTTGCGGTTGCTTATTTGGAAGGTTTGGGGCAAAAAGTCACGCCCGGCGCGTTAAAGGCGGAAGGCGGCGATTATGCCGTTGCTGACGCGACGACCGTTACCGAAGACGGGCGCAAAGGAAAGCTGAGAATTCTGGTCGGCACGGATGTCACGGACAATTATATGATGATTCTCGGCGCGGACACCGATAAATTTGCCGCCAACGAAAAAATCATTGACGAAATCTGGGGCGGCTTTGAAATGTGGAGCGGCGGCGCGGGCAACAATTAGCGAATCCGGGCGCAGTTAAAAATAAACTGTTAAAACCGTCAAACGCACGGCTTACACTAAAAAGGCGTTCGTCAATGTACCGATGAACGCCTTTTTAGAGCGTAAAAAACTTGACCATCTCACACTCACTCGCAGGAAGAAGCCCTATAACGATTGAGTTGACGTGGGGCGAAACCGCCGACACGCAACTCCGAGTTCAAAAGACAACGCGATAACAAAGTCGCTGTTTCGCCCTCACGTCCAATGATTTGTTCGACAGTCCGTCGGGAAAAAACAACGCCGTCATCTGCATACCTTTTTGGACAATGAATGCTCTCAACTGACGGACTATCCGATCACTCCAAAAACATACAGAAACAAAATCACAGAAAGAGCAATGAAGCCGAGTCCCGCGGATAATCTTACGATCAGCAGGGCAGTCTTCTCGCCTGCGATGCTAACGTAAAAATTATATACCGGTAGCCACTTAAACTTCTCTGGTTTTAGCAGGCACAGAATACCTATCGGAAGACAGATAAGTGCCACAATAATCCATATCACATTTTCCATTATCATTACTTTGCTGTCGAACTTTGTATTCTACCGAATTATAGTTTTCTTAGACCGAATTTTTTATACGGCTTTTGGTATCGAAAGTCAATAAAAAGTTTGATTTTAATTGATGATTTGGCTATCTTCGTGGTTAAACAAAAATTCTGCCTAAATTTTTATGCTGAATTGCTAAAATTATTATTTTTGCGGTTCAATTTGATTTGCGATGATTTCTCGTAAATGCGGAAATTTATCTAAACGCTCGCAAGCCTGTAAAATGCTGCGAAACATCGGTTCGATATAAGGAATAAAGTAGGTTTTTCCCCGATTGACCGATTGAAAGGAAAACGTTCCGATTGCCTTTAAACATCGCTGGATTGTTTGCAGACGAAACTCGAAAGCGAAATCGTCCGGGTCAATGTGTTTCAGACCGAGATCTTCACGCTCCTGTAAAAAAAACAGACGCTTTTCACGAATCCACGATGTTGACGGAACTTCACTCACTCTGTCTAGTAAAAGCGAAACCAGATCATAACTTGCTGTGCCGATTCGCGCGTCCTGATGGTCAATTACCCGCAGTTTTCCGTCGTAATGAATCATTAAATTAGCGGCGTGAAAATCTCTGTGACATAAAACTCCGGCGCGATTTTCGAGTGCGCGGGCGAGTTCGTCGAACTCAACGCTTAACGCTCTATCAACAGCGGCGGAAAGCGGCGATTGCCGGAGCGTTTCAAAATAGTGAGTCTTGAAAAAATCCAGTTCCCAGACTAATTTTTCTTCGTCGAATTTTAGTTTTGAAGCAACCGAATTTCTCTCGAACGCTTTTGGCGTGGCGGCTTGAATTTTGGCGATTAAAACGATTGCCTGATTGAGATATTCGTTTTTTTCTTCGTACTCGGCTTTGTCCAGAACCGGACGCAGAATCGTGTCGCCTAAATCTTCCTGCACGATTACGCCGGATTTTTCGTCGAAATGATAGATTTCCGCGACCGGCAAACCGCTTTCGAGAAAAAGACTCGTCACATCGAGAAATGTTTGTTCCTGTGCGATGAAGGATTGCGGATAAACACAGGCGATAGCTGATTTATTGTTCCAATTGATGCGAAAATATTCGCGCGTCGAAGCGTCTGGAGTTAATAAAACTATTTCGTTCGATAGATTGTTTTTTTTAAGAAATTCGTGCAGCCGCTCGATTGCCGAAGCGTTAATATCTTGCATCATAATTTAAGAAACAGGACTAACTCAAATTTATTTTAACGCAAAGACGCGAAGGCGCAGAGCCGCAAAAAAGATTTTTTTCTTGTTGGTTAAAATAATCATCTTCATTTCGACTCAAATACTTAGGCGAAAAACTAAATGACAATTTATTAAAAAAAACTTTGCGCCTTCGCGTCTTTGCGTTAAAAATTCATCTGCTCTTTGAAAAAATCCAAAGAAAAACTTATCACCCGGCGAGCGGAACGACATAGTTATCGCCAATGTATTCGCCGCGCAGAGCCTTTTCGGGAACTTCACGACAGTTTTTGACCATATCCGCCCTGACAATCGCCGCGTTTTCATAACATTCGTTTGACCCGATTCGCACGCCGTCAGCGATAATCGTGCGGTGAAGTTTCGCGCCTTCTTCGATCTCAACTTCGTCCCAAATCACCGAATCGGAAATGCGCGTGTTTTGCGAAATGCGGCAATTTACGCCGTTGAAAACATTGACACCGTTCAGCATCGCCAGACTTATATCCAGATAACGCGAAATCGTGGAAAGCTCAAACCAGTTTCCATTTGTGATATGCGCGGCGATTGGTTCGCCGCCGCGAATCGCCGGATTATAAAAACTCGGCACAATGTCCGAATAAACGCCGCGCGGAATATAATCGAAAACGCGCGGTTCGAGAATATGAATTCCCGTGAACATCAGTGGATTTTGGATTTTGGATTTTGGATTTTGGATTTTGGAATCTGGAATCTGGAATCTGGAATCTGCGATTTGCTCCGGGAATCCGCCGAAGCCTTTGACAAAACCGTCTTCGATTTCGATTTCCGTAAATTTTTCTCTTTTAGCGTTTTCCTTTAAAACCATCGTCGCCAACGCGCCGGTTTTTTTGTGCGTTTCAATCGCTTTGGAAATATCAATGTCGGTGATGATTTTGCCGTTGACGATTAAAAAAGTTTCGTCTTCGAGCAAATGTCTGGCATTATCGAGTGCGCCGGCGGTTCCTAAAATATCCGGTTCTTCGCGCGTATAATGAATATTCACGCCGTAATCCGCGCCGTCGCCGAGTGCTTTGATGACCGAATCGGGCTGGTGGTGAAGATTGACGACGACATCACGAAAACCGAAACGGGCGACGTATTCGGCGACATAGCCGACGAGCGGTTTGCCGAGAAACGGAATCGCCGGTTTGGTGCGGTCAATCGTTAATGGAAAAAGCCGCGTTCCAAAACCGGCGGCTAAAATCATTGCTTTCATATCGGAGAAGTTCGGATTTTTACAGACTATTTGGTGATTTACACTCGTTTTGTATAAATCGTCGTAAACTTCAAACTTACTTTTTTTGACATTCAATTGCAAATTTGCGTAATCGGGTTTAATCGCTAAAATTCGTAAAAGATGAATACTATTTCAGAACCGAAAACTTACGCGATATTCGCCAATTCCGCCCATCGCAAATTAATTGAAAAACTCGAAAAAAACGGCTCGAAAGTTTTCCAGTTTGCACCGCTCGAACCTGTAAAAATAGCATCGGAAGAAAATATTAAAACGATTGTAAATGCTCTCGCGCAATCCGACTGGATTATTTTCACTGATGTTTTCGCGGTCGGATATTTTCTGGAGATTTTGGAAAAAAAGGCTATTGATTTGTTTGAACTCGATGAAATCGGTGTTGTTGCCTGCGGCGAAGCGGTTGCCGACCGTCTGCGGTTTGTGCAGCTTCACGCCGATATTATTACAAATTCGGAAGATATGAACGCCGTGTTTTCCACAATTTTAAATTACGTCGGCGAAACGAAAATTGCCGACACGAATTTTTTTATTCTGAAGGAAATCGGATTTTGTTCCGCTTTGAAAGAAAAACTGAGCGAATCAAAAGCAAAAGTAACGGAAATGCCGATTTATCAATTGCGAAATAATGATAAAAAGGAAATCGCAAAGCTAAAAACGCTGCTCAAGGGTGGAGCCATTGACGAATTTATTTTCACTTCGCCCGAAGACGTTATTTTTATAAAAAATTACGTCCGGGCAGAAGTGCTGACGGAGATGTTATTTGAAACAAAGATTTTAGCGACGAGTGAAATTATCGTTCAAACATTGAAAGAGAACGGATTACAAGCGGAAAGATTTTAAAATTAAAAAGAGGCTGAAAACTTTCAGCCTCTTTTTTCATAAAATCAATGCCCGACTTAAAAATTAATGAACATTGAAAAAAGCCACCGGAAAATCCGTGCTTGCTCCCAATCTAAAGAACGTGACCGCTCCGGTCGCCGTGCTGCGCCAGATAAACTGACCGTTGTTGCGCCAAACGGCGATGTCGGTTCTTCCGTCGCCGTCGTAATCGCCCTGCGTCAGATCATCCGTCGCCGATGCTCCGAATGGTATTCCTCCGACAACTACTCCGTCGCTGCTTCGTCTCCAATACCAATTATACGTGCCGTTCGCATCACGAACGCTCGCATAATCCGTTTTTCCGTCGCCGTCGTAATCGCCGGGGACTAACGAATCAATGATTTGTGCAAAAGGTTGAACCGGCAATACTACTCCGGTCGCCAGGCGTGTCCAGAAAGCCGATTTTTGTCCGTCACCGTTTGCCCGCTGAACGACAAAATCGTTTCTTCCGTCGCCGTCATAATCGCCCGGAGACGGAAAATCATTGCCCAATCCCCACGGCGTAAAAACCGTCGCCCCGTTCGGTGTCGAGCGGTAAAACCAGATGCTTTGCGCTCCGGCGTTCGCTCCGGCACGATAGACCGCTAAGTCGGCTTTGCCGTCGCCGGAGTAATCGCCGACGACGGTCGGATCGTCGCCGGTTTGACCGAACGCTTCGACGCGAGCCGTGTTCGTCTGGCTGTTTAAGATATAAAAAGCCGCGACGGTCGGTACGCCGGGTCGCCAAACGGCAATGTCGTCTTTGAGGTCGCCGTCAAAATCTTCGGTGATTACTGTGTCCGTCGCCAGTCCCCAATCGAGTGCGACGGTCGGAGAATTAGGAACATTCAGGTTATAAAACCAGCGCAGTTGTCCGTTGGTCGCTCCGGTAAGATTTCTGTAAACGGCATAATCGGTTTTTCCGTCGCCGTTAAAGTCTACCGGCGCATCCCTTGGTGTTCCGCCGGTCGTTGGTGTGTAAGCGAATGTGTCAATCCCGATTTGATAGGAATTATCCCCTGAAAAACCGCCCGATTCAACAAAATAACGGAAAGCTAAACGTCCGTTTGTCGCTGCTGACAATCCTGAAATTGTAACCGTATATTGTGTCCAAACATCGGGATACCCGCCTGCCGGTCCCGACACGTAATTTGGGTTAATATCCAATAGTTTAACAGTAAAATCACCGACATTACTTTCTGTCGCTCCGGTGCCTACGTTTGTGCTGGAACCGTTGGTAGATAACCGAACTTGAAGCCGATCAGCAAATGGAGCGGTATCCCTGGTTCGGGTATAAAAAGTAATCACGTCGCCGTTTCTGAATTCAATTACCGGAGTCACAAGCCAGTTATTAATAGTACCGACATCACCGGTACTGTCAAAATTTACGGAGATGTAAGAATTGGTCGGACCTGCTTGTGCGGGAAATGTTGTAGGAATACCCTGAAACCAACTTCTTGTACCAAGGGGAACGCTATTGTTTTGGATAAACCAACCCTTTCCCGGTAATGTTGTAATATCTTCAAATCCCTCGGTGAACGCAGGTGTCGCCGCCTCGCTGACGGAATCATTTTTAGCGGCTTGAGCATAATTTGTGGTGGCGAGTCCAAAGCCGAAAACTGCCAACAAAATCGCAGTCACCGCAAAAAAGAGTGACCGACTGGACGTAAGATTTTTAGCCCGATTCATAATAATCTGTTCCTCCTGAAAATTGTAAAACGAATGTAAATTTAACTGATAATGTATATTCAAATAATTAAAGAAAAATACGATAAGCATTTGGAGATTGTTCTTTAAAATTGAAAAAGAAAAGCGTTTGAAATTTAACTTTTTTAGAGGCAAATGTCAAGATTTTAGGCTCATTTAGAGCGTGATGTGAGTAAAAAATTAATTTATGCCATCAACTGTTTAGGTCTAAACTTTATGACAATCGTTCAACTCAATTAATATTTAAGAATGAATTATTTACGCAAAGACAAAAAGAAATCCGTTTTGTTTATTTTTATAGACGGTTTGGGAATCGGACGGCGAAACGAAAATAATCCGTTTACGCGAATTAAAAATGATAACTTGCTGGCGCAGTTTGTCGGTGAAAAACGCGATTTGATTTTCGACGGTTTGATGATTCCGACCGATCCGCGTCTTGGTGTCGAAGGTCGTCCGCAGAGCGCGTCGGGACAAACGACGATTTTAACCGGCATCAACGCTCCGCAACTGCTCGGTCATCACAAACAGGGATTCCCGAATCAAATTTTGCGCGACGTTATCAAGGAAAATTCAATATTTACGCAGTTGAAGCATCGAGGTGTAACGGAAAACGTCTTTGCCAACGCCTACACGCCGCAGTTTTTTACCGAAACGCCGCGTTGGAAATCGGCGACGACGTGCGCCGTCGAAGCCGCTGCTTTGCAGTTTCGCAAATTGCCGGATTTGCTCGGAGGGAAAGCATTGTTTCACGATTTTACCAATCAGAGTTTAAGGGAAAGAGGTTTTGATGTTCCTATTTTTTCAGCGGACGAAGCAGCGGAAGTTTTAGCCGGACTCGCGGCGAATCACAGATTCACTTTGTATGAACATTTTTTAACCGATAAAATCGGACACGACCGCGATTTCGGCAAGGCGGAAACGCATTTGCCGCTGTTGGCAAACTTTATCAGCGAAACCGTAAAACGGATTGATTTGGAAAACACGACCGTTATCTTGACAAGCGACCACGGAAACATAGAAGATTTGTCCGTTCGCAATCATACTTTGAACGACGTGCCGACAATTGTTTGGGGGCGTGAAAAAAATAACGTCGCCGGACGAATTAAAGATTTAACCGATATTACGCCCGCAATCCTGAACCTTTTAACCTAAATTGGAAAGAATGGAAAAAGAAATCAAAATACACAAAAACGACCGCAAGGAAATCTTCGGCTGGCTGGTTTACGATTGGGCGAATTCTGCCTTTTATACGACCATCGTCGCGGTTTTGATCGGACCGTATTTAATAAATCTGGCGCAAACTGCGGTCGGTGAAAACGGCGTGATTCTCGATTTGTTCTTTTTTAAGGTCACGCCGAAAGGTCTTCCGGCATTCTGTATCGCTTTGTCGGTCGTTTCGCAGGTTTTATTTCTGCCGATTCTCGGAGCCGTCGCCGATTACACAAATCTGAAAAAGCGTCTGATGGCGTTTTTTTGTTATTTAGGCGTAATCGTCAGCGCGATGTTGTTTTTTGTCAGCGGCGATTCTTACATTTGGGGCAGCGTTTTGTTGATCGTTTCCAATATGAGTTTTGCCGCCGGCAATGTTTTTTACAACGCCTTTTTGATTGATTTGACCACCGAAGATAAACGCGACCGCGTTTCGAGCTATGGTTACGGCGCGGGTTATTTGGGCGGCGTGGTGATGTTGATTATCAATCTTTTGCTGATTAACAATGCCGAAAGACTCGGAATTTCGACCGGAACGGCGGTCAGAATCTCCTTTCTCGCGGCATCGCTCTGGTGGGGACTTTTCGCCGCCGTCACTTTTTATTTGATTAAACCACGCGGCGCGGTCAAGGAAGTTCCGAAAAATCAAAGTCTGGTGACTGTCGGTTTTCAGGAGTTGTGGGAAACACTCAAGGAACTGAACCGTCTGCGCTACACGAAGCGTTTTCTGATCGCTTATCTTTTTTACAACGACGGAATTCAGACCGTCATTCTGCAATCATCGGTTTTTATTTCCTACGAGCTTTTTACGTCGAAAGGTTTGGCAGAAGACAATTCGTTTTTAATCGGAATCTTTCTCGTCGCGCAGATTTCCGCCGTTGTCGGTGCAATCACTTTTGAGAGAATCGCCCGGTTTATCGGCGCGAAAAATACGATAATTTTATCGCTCGCCATCTGGTGCGGAATCGTCATTTATGCTTACGGATTTTTTCAAACATCTTATCAGGCGTGGATTATGGGCGCGTTTATCGGAATGGTTTTGGGCAGCGCACAGGCACTTTCGCGTTCGCTCTATTCGCAGATGATTCCGGCGGGGCGCGAATCTTCGTTTTTCGGACTTTATGAAATTTCCGAAAAAGGTACGTCGTGGATGGGACAATTGATGTTTACGATTATCGTCGGAGCGACCGGTTCGTTTCGTCACGCGATATTGGCTTTAATTTTCTTTTTCGTCGTCGGAAGCATTGTTTTACTTTTTACCGACACGACAAAAGCGATTCACGAAGCCGGAAATGTCACGCCGGAAGAATCGGCAACCGAAATTTGAGATTTTGTTTCCGCAAAGAGGTTGTTTATTATTATAGTTTAGTTTTACGCGGCGAATTTTTCAGGTTTTTTCAGGTAATGAAATATTATGATTGAAAGCAATACGGATAAAATAGTGACGATTTTTGGCGGCTCGCGCTGCGATAAAAATTCGCCGGAATACAGCGAGGCAAAAGAACTCGGCTCGCGTCTGGCGGAAGCCGGATTTACAATCTGCACCGGCGGTTATTTGGGCGTGATGGAAGCGGCTTCGCTCGGCGCGCGCGAAAAAGGCGGGCGGGTTTTCGGGATCGTGATGAATCAATTTAAATCCGAGCCGAACCGCTATTTGACCGATAAAGTGGCGACCAATCATTTTTACGACCGTCTGCAAAATTTGATTGTGCGCTCGGTTGGCTTTGTCGCTCTGCGCGGCGGAATGGGAACGGTGACGGAGGTTTCACTAGTTTGGAATAAACTGCAAACCGGCGTGATCGAACGCCGCCCGCTGGTTTTGCTCGGCGATTGCTGGAAAAACGTCGTCGAATGCTGGCAACAAAATTTAGTCGTCAGCGACAAGGACGTTTCCTTGCTCGATTTTGCCGAAAACGCCGAAACCGCGAGCCGCATAATCATCGAAAAATCAAAAGGAGTAAAAGTATGACAAATTGCCCGAAATGTACCGTATCGCTTTTACCGAACGCGAAATTTTGCGGTTCGTGCGGATTTCCGATGCCTTCGTCGGTTTCCGAAAACGCGCCGCCGCAAATTCCGGTAACGCCGCCGCAAAATCAGCAGCCAAATTATCAACAGCAACCGCCGCCGCAAGCGAATTATGCAAATCAGGCGGGTGCGTTTCATTTCGATTCTGACGGGCGCGGACAAGGGCGCGGCTACACCTGGGAAATCAAACATCAGGGCGCGTTCGCTCTGGCGGTGATAAATTTGCAGCCTGAACAGTCAATCTCCGCCGAAGCCGGAGCGATGGTTTCGATGTCGGCGAACGTTGATCTGCATTCCGAAATGAAGGGCGGAGTTTTCGGCGCACTAAAACGCGCCGTCGGCGGCGAATCGGCTTTTGTTTCCACGTTTACGGCTCGCGGCGGTGCGGGCGAAGTGACGTTTGCGCCCGGTGCGCCCGGTGATGTTGCCGGAATCGAGATGTCTAATCAAACTTTTATGGTGCAGTCGAGTTCGTATCTGGCGGGCGACATTTCGTTGCAGGTTGATACGAAATTCGGCGGCGCGAAATCGTTTTTTGGCGGCGAAGGTTTGTTCGTTTTGCAGGTTTCGGGTGCGGGACTTTTGCTGGTTTCTTCGTTCGGCGCGATTCACCGCAAAACTTTGCGTCCGGGCGAGCAGTATGTCGTTGATACCGGGCATCTCGTCGCGTGGGAAGGACATTTACAATACAATTTGCGAAAGGCGGCGAAAAGCGGATTTTTCCGAAGTTTTCTGAGCGGAGAAGGAATGGTCGCGGAATTTACGGGTCCAGGCGAAATTCTGATTCAAACCAGAAACTTAGCCGCGTTCGCCGGACTTCTGAAACCGTTTTTCCCGTCGCAGGGCGGCAGCAGCGGCAGCGGTTTTAATGTAAATTTCGGAAGTTAGCGGGGATTTCTAACGCAAAGGCGCAAAGGCGCAAAGGAAGAAATTTCACATTTTTATACATATTTTTTTATAACAGATGCCGGTAGCTGACAGATAAAATTAATTAAAAACTTCGCGTCTTTGCGCCGTTGCATCTTTGAGTTAAAAAGTCTTATCTTCATTTTACCGAGATCGAAAAGGAATCTGAATGTCTGATTCTGGTGACAAGAAAAAATCTCACATATCGAAAAACAACGGTGCGGAAGTGCGTTTTGAGGCGCGTTCGGTTTCGAGAGGCGTGGCAATCGGCAACGTCGTCAGCCTTTACGGTCGCAAAAGACAATTTTATAAAATCATTCTCGAAGATTCGCAAATCGAACGCGAAATCCGTCGGTTTCGCGCTTCGGTTAGTTTAGCGAAACGTCAATTGCAGCAAATCAGCTCAAAAAAAAACGAAACGGTGAAAACAACGCGGGCGAATATTTTCGACGCGCATCTTTTGATTCTCGAAGATAAATCTTATCTCGAAAAAATTGAAACCGGCATCAAAGAGCAAAAAGTAAATGCCGAATGGTCGGTCAAATCGGTGACGGAAAATTATATTGTCAAATATAAAGCGATTGCCGACGAATATTTGCGCGAAAGATATATTGATCTGGAGGACGTTTCAGAACGAATTTTGACGGCATTGGGCGGCGGCGGAAAATCCACGATTCGTCTGAAAAAAAATTCGATCATCATCGCCAAAGAAGTCAAACCTTCTACTCTCATCGAACTAATCGAAAGCAACCCGAAGGCAATCGTCGCGGAAAACGGCGGCTGGACATCGCACACATTTATTCTGGCGCGGGAAATGAATTTGCCCGCCGTCACCGGAACCGCCGGAATTTTGCTGCGCGTTCAGACTGGCGACCAAGTTATTGTTGACGGCTATAACGGACAGGTGATTTTGCATCCCGAAGCCGAAACCGTTCTCAAATACCAATTAGCGGCGGCGCAGTTTCAACAAATAGATTATTCGGCGGTCAAAACCGAAAAGGAAATTATTAAAACGCTCGACGGCAGGGAAATTATCGTTCGCGCCAATCTGGATTTGCCGGACGGCTACGAACAGGCGAAAAGATTCGGCGCGAAAGGCATCGGACTTTATCGTTCGGAGTTTTTATTTAATCAATTCAAAGGTTATCCGCCTGAAAACGAGCAGTTAAAAGTTTACCGAAAAATTGCCGAATCGGTCGGCGAAGACGGCGTTAGAATCAGAACTTTCGATTTAAGCGCGGAACTGTTTGCTGACGGAAACGATGAAAAAGAAAAAAATCCGGCACTCGGAATGCGAGCGATCCGGCTCAGTTTAGCCGATAAAAAACCGTTTCGCGCACAACTTCGAGCAATTTTGCAGGCTTCACACGAAAATAAAATTGATATTGTTTTGCCGATGATTTCCGGTGTTTCCGAAATTATACACACGAAAAAAATTTTGCAGACCGAAAAAGAAAGTCTGATTAAAAAAGGCATCAATGTCGGAAATCCGCGAATCGGCGCGATGATCGAAGTTCCTTCGGCGGTTTTGACGATTAATGAAATTGCGGAGGAAGTTGATTTTGTTTGTCTCGGAACGAACGATTTAGTCCAATATCTGTTGGCGGTTGACCGCGATAACGAAACGGTTTCCGAATGGTTTCAGACGCTTCATCCGGCGGTTTTACGGGCGATCAAATTAGTTTTGGACGCGGCAGAAAGTCGCGGAATTCCGGCAATCGTCTGCGGCGAGATGGCTGGTTCGCCGTTTTACGCGCCGATTTTAATCGGCTTGGGAGCGAAGGAACTCAGTATGAACGTCAATTCGATTTTGCGCGTCAGAAAAGTGATTACCGGCATCGCTTTTGAAGAAACTTTAGAATTGGCGAAACAAATAAAAACCTGTCGAACCGCGCCGGAAATCGAAGTTGTCAACAAACAAAATATCCGCGAAAAATGGGCGCATCTTTTTCCCGCTGAATTTTAATCTTCAAAAACTTATCAACTTCAAACAATTTCTAAAAAAAACTAGAATTCGAGGTTTTTTGCGTCTATATATTGGCACAGGCTTACAAAAGCCTCGAAAAAAACTTGCTCAAAATTTGTTTGTGATTTATATTTGCTTTCATCCGAACAGTTAAATGAACGAGCAAAGAAACATTTTGTTTTTTCTTTTTCTTTTTTTTGCCGTCAATAATATGAAAAACACCTTGCTTGAAAAAATCTCTTTTTTATTTATCGTTAACGTTTGCGCTGCGACAATGTTTGTTTACGGGCAGACAACGGGCGATAAAATCGAGAATGTTAATTTTCGTTATTCGCAAAACCCCAAAATTAAAACCAGAACGCAACCCGCGCAACCGAAAAATGATCAAAATTCGGCTGCGGTTTCAGAAAACGAGAATCCGTCAATCGCCAAAAAAACTCTCGAAATTGCAAAACGTGCAAATATCGCGTCGCTTTCCCCGACCGAAGTTTACAAAGTCGGAATCGGCGATATTTTATTTATCAATCTACAAAATTCAACAAAAGATTCAACATATTACACAGTTTTGAACGACGGAACGATTGACTATCCGCTGGCGGGCGAATTGGTGACAATCGCCGGAATGACGACCGAAGAAATCGAAGAAACTCTCAGAGTGAAAATCAAACTTTACGAAAATCCGCAGGTTTCCGTGAAAATCCGCGAATATGCAAGCCACGCAATCACGGTTCTCGGTTTAGTTGAAAAAGCCGGAGAAAAGAAACTACAGCGCGAAGCCGTTCCGCTTTATGTCATCCGCGCCGAAGCAATCGTTCAGCCGAAAGCGACGCAAGCCGTTATCAGAAGAGTAAACGCCGCGACCGAAATTCTCGAATTAAAAGAATCGAAATCGGATGAAGTTTTGATATTTCCGGGCGATATTGTCGAATTCAGTTTGGGAAACGTCAAAGAAACAGCCGCACAGTCGAATTTCTATTACATCGGAGGCAGCATTCTGTCCGGCGGTCAGAAAGAGTTTTATCAGGGAATTACATTGACTCAAGCGATTTTATCGGCGGGCGGATTACTGAAGTCAAACGTCAAGAAAGTAATCATTCGCCGGAAAAACTCACAGGGAATGCTGATTTCGTGGTTATATGATTTAAAGGCGATTAAAGACGGAAAAGCCGTTGACCCGAACTTGGAAGCGGGCGACACAATTGAAATCGGCGACTAAACCGGCAAAATTTGGATTTTGATTGTTGAACATTTCTTGTTAATATAATCGAGCCTTGCAAAAAACGGAGCAAGTCGGGTAATCGCTTTTGCTCAAACGGCAACAGAGGAAAGTCCGAACACCAAAGGGCGGCGAGCCGGATAACGTCCGGGCGTTTGCTTTGAATAAAAGCGAATGACGACAAGTGCAACAGAAAACAGACCAGCCAATCCGATTTGGGATTTTAGATTTCGGATTTTGGATTGGTGATGGGTGAAATGGTGCGGTTCAATTGAACTTAAAGTAAGAGCGCACCGGCGCGTTTGGTAACAGACGCGGCTGGGTAAACTCCTCGTGGTGCAAGACCAAATAGGGAAACGCATTTTAAGCTGCCCGCTTAACGGACGCGCCTTCGGGCGAATCCTGCGTTTTCGGGTAGGTCGCTTGAGCGGTTCGGTAACGAACCGCCTAGATGAATGATTACCAACCGTCGCCACCAGCGGCGGAAACAAAATTCGGCTTATAGACTTGTTTCATTTTGCAGGGCGATTCCTAATTTTCTAATTTTTACATTTAAATTTCACATTCAAAGGAGAAAACCGTTTTTATGGCAAATCGTAAGGGAGTTTTTATCGGGGCGTATGTTCCGAATGAATTAAAGGAATCTTTGCGGCGGCGGGCGGCACTCGAACATCGGACGCTTTCACAGGAAATCACCAGAATCTTAATCGAAGCCGTTCACGGACAAGGTTTGCCGGTCGGCAGCGTTGACCGCCGGGATAACGCGACCATTCCTCGCCGCCGCGCGACCGACCCGCTTCCGCGCCGCCGGGCTGAAGATTTACCGTTTACCGGCACTGCTGATGATAAAAAGAAATAGAATTTTTTAGCGATTATTTCGGCGTTGTGTTTCTCCTGAAACAACGCCGATTTTTTTTGCGCTTTTTTTGCGCTTTAATCTTTGCGCTTTAATTTGTTAGAATTTCCTTAAATGAAAAATAAATCATTTTGGATTTCGATAATCGCGATCATCATCAGTTTCGCGGGCGGTTTTATTCTGGCGAACGCTTTAAATCGCATTGAACTCGACGCACTCCGGGCGAAAAATGCCCGTTTGAAAAGCGAACCGGAAAAATCGGTCGAAAATCAGTCGGAACTGGCTTTGACAGAAACTGAAATCCGGCAAAAAATCGCGGAAGCCGATCAGAATCCGGCGGATTTTTCGTATCAGAAAAATCTGGGACTCGCGCTTTATCGCTACGCGGCGATGAAGCAGGATTCGATAATGCTCGCGGAAGTAGAGAAAATCCTGAAACGCGCATACAACCTCAATGAAAAAGATACGGAAGTTGCTGTCGCGCTCGGAAATTTGCAGTTTGATCTCGGTTATATAAAAAAAGATAACGAAAGTTTCGCCCGCGCCCGCGACTATTATTCTAAAGTTCTGGAGCAGAATCCGAAGGACGTAAATGTAAGAACCGATTACGGCTTGACCTTTTATCTTCAAAATCCGCCGGAAACCGAAAAAGCCGTCGCCGAATTTCAAAAATCGCTGCTGGAAAATCCGAAACACGCGAAAACCCTCCAATTTTTAACGCAGGCAATGCTTAAAACCGGAAACACGGCGGAAGCTGAAGTTTATTTGGCTAAATTAAAGGAAATAAACCCGAACACGCCGAATCTCGCCGAACTTCAAGCGCAAATGGCGCAAAACGAAAACGCCGCAAAAAAATGAAGTTATTAATAATATTTGTTTTATTTCTCGTCGTTCTGGCGTTAATTGCCGTCCGCTATCGCAAACAAATTCAGACGGGAATTTACGTCTGGCGAATGTTCCGAAAAATGCGTCAGATGAACAAACCACAGGAAAGACAAATCGAGAAAAATGAGAGAAATTCGGATATTCCGCTCGTCCGCTGTGTCGGCTGCGGCAATTGGGTCGAACAATCAAATGTTTTGAAAATGGGAAATAAAATCTCCTATTGTTCAGCGGCTTGCATCGAAAAATCAGCAAATAAAGTTTAAGGCACAAAAGTTTCCAAATACCATCTTATCAACTGCTCGCCGAAAAGTAGCGACAAAATTGAACCGATTCCGAGAAAAATCCCGAAGGGAATTTGCGTCTGCAAATCCTTTTCCTTTTGGCGATAGATGACGAAGATACCGATAATCGCCCCGGAAAACGCGCCGAGAAATATTGAAAGAAGCGTCAACCGCCAGCCAAGAAGCGCGCCGACGGCAAACATCATTTTAACGTCGCCCAAGCCCATCGCGTCAACGCCGCGCAAAAGTTTCCAGATCGCGCCGACCAGCCATAAAAATCCGCCGCCGACTAATCCGCCTAAAACCGCGCCGATTAAAGAAACCAACCAAACCGGATAATTTTCCAAAAGTGTAAGAGGAGCGTAATTTAAATCGGTGAAAAATTCGGCAGAAAGCAATAATGGAAACAATAGGCGCACGAGCAGCGCAAAAACGAGCAGCGGATATGTGATGACATTCGGCAGAATCATATGTTCGGCGTCAATGAAAATCAGCGCGACGATTGACGTGACAAAAATTAGACCGACCGCCAAATACGGATTAAATCCGATTTGCCAGTAAACCAGAACATAAAGCACAGCAGTTAAAAACTCGACCGCCGGATAACGCGGCGAGATTTTTTCTTTACAGCTTCGACATTTTCCGCCCAAAATCAACCAGCTTAAAACGGGAATATTATCGTAGGCTTTTATCGGAGTTTTGCATTTCGGACACGCCGAATTGGGGAAAACGATTGATTCTTCATTCGGGACGCGATGAATAACGACGTTTAGAAAACTGCCGACAATGGCGCCGAAGGCGAATACGAATATGTAACCGACAATTTCAGGCAAACCCGTAATTGTTTCGAGAGAAGCTAAAAAAAATTTCATCAATACCTCAAAGAATTTTGAAAAGAAATGCGAAAAAAAATATGCGAAAAAAAAGCGGCGGAAAAAGGAAGCGGCGGAAATGAATTCCGTAAATATAATAGCCGTTTATTGCTGAAAGGAAAAGTAAAATTTCTAAATTTTATAAACTGCCGTCGAATTCGGCAGTTTCAAATTCGCACTAAAATCGGAAGCGGACAAAAGACTCAAGTTTAGTTCAAGAATAACTCAAGTTAATTTTATTAATCTCATGACAGATAGAATGAAATTTCTTTAACAGAGAAAACTGGAGATTTATTATGAACGTATTCTTGAAATTCATCGCCGTTG
>JALYQJ010000457.1 GCA_030855875.1 Acidobacteriota bacterium | reverse complement strand
TCTCCGGTGTGGCGCGTCCATTCAAAGTTGTCCGGGTCGCCGCCGAAAACGCCAATATTGCGCGGCGGCGCATATGTGACGCGCACATCTTTGATCTGTTTTGTTTGATAAAGATAATGAAAAAAGCCGCTGTTTAAGGCTTGAATCCGAATCATCGAACCGCTCGGTGCTTTCGCTTGTTCCTGCTGCTGCAACTGTTCGGTATTTTTCTTAATCATCTGCGCACGGGCTTCGCCGGTTAAATTCTCCGCACCTTGATTAATTTTTGCCGTCACGTTTTCGACGCGCTCGGTGATCGCTATCGAATAACCTTTAGCGGGCAGTTCACCGGCTTGCGAATCGGTTTTGAAACCGTTTTCGACGTAATCGGTTTGCGGTGTCGAAGCCGAAACGAGCGCGTCGAAACCGCAGTGATGATTGGTCAAAATCAAACCGTTCGGCGAAACGAATTCCGCCGTGCAGCCGATGCTGAGGCGAATAATCGCGTCGGAAATATCAACGCCGTTCGGATTGTATAAATCAATCGGATTAATTTTTAATCCTTTCTGCTTTAGTTGCAGTCGGCTGATTTGATCGGGCGTGAACATACCTTCGTCAAAAAAAGCCGACGCGGGCAGAACTGACGAAAGCGTAACGGCAAACGTCAAAAAAAGAGTTGTCAAAGCATTGTATTTTAAGCGCATATCTTGATTTCCTTGATTGATAAATTGATAATTCATACGAAGTTAAAGTATGAAAGAAGTTTAACTTAAAGTTGAGAAATTTTCACAAACAAAAAGCGAGCCGTTTGAACGGACTCGCTTTTTAGATGTATTTTTCGGCTTTACGATTAGCCTGCTTTTTTAATTAAGCGGGTTTGACGGCAGCAGCCGACGCGGATTAATCGGTTTATCATTCATCCGCAATTCATAATGAAGATGCGGACCGGTCGAACGTCCCGTCGAACCGATCAAGCCGATAAGTTGTCCGCGCTGAACCGTATCGCCTGTCTGAACATTTCCCTGCGAAAGATGTCCGTAGCGCGTCGTCAAACCGTTGCCGTGATCAATCTCGATCAAATTGCCGTAACCGCCTTGCCAACCGGCTTTGGTAACGATTCCGTTTGCCGGAGCAAGCACGTTGTCGCCTCTGTTTCCGTCAATATCCATCCCGGAGTGAAATTCGTAGGAACGTCCGCCGAACGGATTGCGGCGAAAACCGTATTCGTTGTTGATTTTTCCGAGATGCGCCCAAATTGTCGGCAGAAACACAGGATTACTGGTCGTTTGAATGACGCGCATACGGTTTTCCATATCCGATTCTTCAATCACCGGCTCGACATCCATATCGAGCGAAGTCGCCGGACCGCCGCTGTTGACGGAAAATTCTTCGGTTTTTACCGGATGCGAATAGTTGATTGATTTACGCTCCGGTGATTGTCGGTCGGGATTTTGAGCGAGTTGTTGGGTAATTATTGCAGATGAATTTAAATTTAATAATTCCGATTTAGCGATTGAATGATTATTATAAATATTTGTAAAACCGATGACGGTCAGACACATTGTTAAAATTAAACCGACGATACTTCTATGTAGAATTCTTTTTGAGACTTCTACTCGACGAATATAAATTTTTGCTTTTGTTTTATGCGATAAATGAAAAGTATAGAACTTGTCGTTTTTTTGCATTACGCTTTGATAGCTCCTTTTTTATGATTTCGTGCCGAAACTCCAGCGTTTCGACTTCACGGAATCACGAAAGACTTAGCTCTTACAGCAGACTAACGCGAATCCTTATTTAAAATTTTTACGCTTGCAAATTTTCATTTAAAAAAGCGAAAAAACTTCTTTGGGGTTGTAACCAAAATTTAATTAAAAATTGTTTTTATTTTGGAAAATGGAAACTTAAACTAACATACGTCATCACGAAAGGCAAATCGCGCCGATTGGGACGGTAATGATTTGCCTGCAAACCGGGAGTTTTGACGGACGGAAACTAACTTTTATTTTTTCGGTTTTGATTAAAACTGCGAAGAACGACGAACCCGACACCGACAATCAAAACCACAAACGCCAAAATAATTAATATTTTGATCGCGCCCGTTATAAAAGCGATAAAAGCAATGATTTGCTTTAATAAAGTGATAACCAGAGCAAGAATTGCCAGAATCGTTCCTGCGACACCTGCGGCTTTTAATGTAAGCATAATTTAAAACTCCTCTTCGATGATTGCTGACTAAACCGCAAAATAGATTCGGTTTCGGAAAACGTCCGAACCTACTTCCGCTTTCATCATAACAAATAAACTAACTTTTATTCAATAACAAATATCTTACCTATTTTTCCAGCGCGAGCGCACCTGCGTCGGAAATTCCGACTGCGAATCGAATTCACTTTGCTTAAACTGATTTTCGCTTAACGCGCTGACGAAATTCGGCGCATTGTTAATATTTTCAGTTGTTTGATTTTCCGCGCCTCGACCGGATTTAAACACATAATCGCGCAGCAGATAAATTCCGAGACCGATGAGCATAACCGGCAAAATCCCGCGCATCAAAGGTCGAAAATTAAAAAACGGTTTCAGCAAAAATAACGCGCCGAGAACGGTTAAGACGATTCCCCAAAGTTTCGGGTTGCCAGAAAATCGGCGGACGAGAATGTCTTCCGCTCCGTCGGGCGTTAAGCCCGAACGAATCATTTGCGCCGTGCGCCACGCATCGAGCGCGGAAAAAAGCCACATTCCGATCACGCCCCAGCGAAAAATCGCCGTTCCGTCCGTCAAAATCCACATCTGAAAAAGCCCGACGAAAACGGCGAAATACACTATGGCTTTAACTGTTTGCCCGTTATAAGCCGCGCCGAGTCCGGGACAAATCAGCGAAAGGACGGTCGCAATCAGCGGCGAAGTTTGTTTTTTTAACAAAGGAATGTGCGACGATTGATTTTGCTGACGAAGCAAATCTACGCCCTGAACGATGCAGTCCTGACAAAACGGGAAACCTTTGACGCGATGATCGCACACCGGACACAAAGGTTTTCCGCATCCGTTACAGCCGACGACCGCGACGTTTTGACTGTGATAGGCACAATTCATTGTTTAGGTTCCTCTTGATTAACGTAAATTCCCTGAACCGGTTCGCGCGTTTCGTTTGGCTCAATCGCGTTTCCGTTGCCTAAAACAATACTCGCGCTTTGTTGATAAGTTTGTCCGGCAAGCTCGAAACTCTTTTGATAAATCGAGCCGAAGGAACTTTCGGACGAAGTGAAAATTAAAAATGCGAACATCAAAATCATTGCTACGGGCGCAAATTGCGGAACCGGAATCGGGAAACTCAAGCCGCGAATCCATTCGCCGAATTGCGCCGCCCGCGATGATTTGATTGTTTTCGCTTCGATTGTGCCGATAGTCGCTCGCAGAATTTTTTCGTGCAGACCTTCAGGCAATGGCAATTCTTCCATTTTATAGGTGTAGCAGGCGGCAATCGAACGAACGACTTCGCCGGGCAAATCCGTGCAGTTTTCGCACAAAATCGCGTGACGTTCCCATCGGTGAAAAAGCGTCGCGGGCAAAAATCCGTCTAAATAATCGGTCAGATGCGCTTCAAATTCGGTGCAAGCCATTGCCGTTTCCGGCATCGTCATCGTCAAAATTTTGGCTTCGAGCCTGGTCATTGGCGGTTTCGGAACGGAAAGTTCGTGACAGACTTTGAGCGCGTCTTTAACTTCATTCAAAAGCGAATGACACGAGGCGCAGCTCAAAGCGTGGGCGGCGACCGCCCTTTGCGTTTGTTTTTCCAGAGTTTTATCCAGATAATCCGTCAGATTTTCTTCAAACTCCAAACAATTTACAACTTTCTCGTCCTTGTAATTCATAAAACCAAACCCCTCGACTAAATCAAATTTTCTCCGAATCCTTTCCGACAATGGCGTTTATATTCATAATTTTTGCCTTAAACTAAAACTCATCGCAAATAACTTTAAGGAGTTTTCAAAACCGCTCGAAAGCGAAATTCAACACATTTATTTTTCTAAACGGTGACAACTCTCATTCTTCGCAGAATCTTTGCTAACTCAATCCGTCCGCGATTGATACGCGATTTGACCGTTCCTTCGGGAATTCGCAAAACCTCGACGATTTCCTGATAACTCATTTCCTCGATGTCGCGCAAAATCACGCAGGTTCGCAAATCAACCGGCAATTTATCAATGCCTTCCTGCACTTGCGCGGCGAGTTCGCGCCGTTCCATCTCTTTCTGCGCCGATGTTCCTGCCGAACGCAGATGATAAACGTGGTCTTCCACATCGTCAGCCATCGTGTTTTGCGGATTGCGCTGGCGATGGCGATAGTCGTCAATTATCAAATTTCGCGCCAGCCGCATCAGCCAATTCGACAAATCTCCCTGTCTGGCATCGTATTGTTCGAGCGTTTTATAGATGCGTATAAAAACTTCCTGCGTCAAATCTTCCGCCGCATCCGCGCTCGAAGTAAAACGATAGGCGAGATTGAAAATCCGGCGCGAGAAATTGGTCACAATTTCCTCCCAAGCCGTCCCGTCGCCGGAACGCGCCCGCCGCACGAGTTCCGCGCCGTCAAATTCTGTTGCCGTTTTAAGTGCTTCCAACGCCTGTTTCTCCAAAAGCAACCGCCTTGAATAGTAAAAACAAAACCGTAAAGCTCGCTTTGTCAAAAGTTTTTTACGAAGGCTAAAAAGAAAAAGTTCCGACTTAAAGTAAAAACGTAAAAAGACAAGAATAAAAACCTTTTCGGTTGAATGCGAATCGCCAAAAACCTAAATCGGTTTTATACTTTTCCGTGATTGTTGCAGTTTACCGAAAAAATGCGTTATCTTTTGTCTTTGGCGCATATTTTACGCGACTGTAAAATATGCGCGTTCTTTATAATTCACATTTTCGATGGATAATTCATAATTTGCAAAACGGGTAATAATAATTTGCGAAAATACTTAAAATTAATAATTTTGTTTTTACTCGCCGCGTTTATTTTTTGGTTTTTCGGGCGAAATCTTGATTTAAAGGAAGTCAGCAGCAGTCTGCGAAAGGCAAACGCTTTTTATTTAATTGCGGCGGTTTTGATAATTTGTTTAGGCTATCTTTTGCGCGCCGTTCGCTGGAAGGTTTTGCTCGAACCGATTACGAAATCTTCTCTGCGCGAGCTTTTTGCGACGACGACCGTCGGATTCGCAGCGGTTTTTTTAATCGGCAGAATGGGCGAAATCGTCCGTCCGATGTGGCTGCCGATGCGCGATCCGCGCGTTCGACCGTCAGCCGCGCTCGTCACTCTCGGCGTGGAAAGACTTTTCGATTTAGCGTCGCTGATTTGTTTTTTCGCCGTCAATCTGCTTTTTTTTACCATTCCGGCGGGCAGAGAAGCTGAGTTCGGCTACATAAAACTTGTCGGCAATTTGATGCTCGTCGGCGTTGCGGTCGGTTTCGCCTCGCTTGTAATTTATCAGCGAATTTCGCATCGCGTAATCGCTTGGGCGGAAAGAATTACCGACAGAAAAGTCATTCCTGTTCGGATTCGCGCGATTTTTCTCAGCCTTTTGCGGCAGCTTTCGGCAGCTTTGCAGATTCTGAAGGATTGGCGCGAAATTGTTTCAGTCACATTTTGGACTTTTACGCTTTGGCTATCAATTGCCGTTCCGACGTGGCTCGTGCTGCTGGCTTTCGATCTACCGCTTACTTTCAGCGATTCGCTGTTTGTAATGGGTTGGGCGGCAATCGGTTCGATTGTGCCGACACCGGGCGGCGCGGCGGGAGCGTTTCACGCGGTAACGATGGGCGCACTAATATTTTTAAATGTGGAACAGGAACAGGCGGCGGCGGTTTCGATTGCGATGCATCTGGTTTATTTTATGCCCGCGCTCGTTTTCGGATTGTATTATTTCCTGCGCGGCGATATAAGTATTTCAAGATTTAAAAATCTTATGACGAGTGAGAACGCCGTTGAAGAAATCGAATCCGAAGCTCCGAATATAAAAGATAAAAAAGTTAAAAAGGAAATTGAACGGGACGAAGAAAGTCAGCTTGATTTCGGAAGCCAATCCAAAATTCAAAATCCCGAATCCAAAATCGTATGAAATGTCCATTCTGCGGATTTTTAGAAGATAAAGTCGTTGATTCGCGCGAGTCGAAAGACGGCGACTCGATTCGCCGCCGCCGCGAATGTCTCGAATGCAGCCGCCGTTTCACGTCCTACGAACGGATTGACGAAATCCCGTATATGGTCGTCAAAAAAGACGGCAAACGCGCCACCTTCGAGCGCAACAAAATTATGTCGGGCTTGCTCCGCGCCTGCGAAAAACGCCCGATTTCCTCAGCCCAACTCGAACAAATCGTTGATGAAGCAGAGAAAACCGTTCAGGACACGCCCGACCGTGAACTCTCCACCAGCGAAATCGGCAAAATTATTATGAAACGCCTCAAAGTTCTCGATAAAGTCGCCTACGTCCGTTTCGCCTCGGTTTATCTCGAATTTGAGGACGTTTCCGAATTTATGACCGAACTCAAAAATCTCGTCCGCTCGCGCGACAAAACAGCGGAAAAGAAAATCAAAAAGAAAAGGAATTAAAATTTACAGAACGAAAGCGTAAAAATCGGCTTGTCGATTACTGTTCCGAATTATAGTGCCGAAAAACCTTTTGTGTTTTGCGCGAATACCACACGCCGATACTGTGAATCGCCTCATCTGTTTTGCTATTCCCGTCAAAATTAATGCGAGAGCGGTGAGAGATTACCGCTCTCGCATTAATTTTTAAGGAACGAAACTATTAGGAACCGAACGGTCGCCGTTGATTCCGAAGGTTTGGATCAGCGTTCCCGATATCGAACGCTGGGCAAACCACGTGTTCGTTGACGGTCTGAACACCGCCGCATCCGTTCGCCCGTCGCCGTCGTAATCGCCCGATGATGGAATGTCGCCCGCCGCTCCGAACGGAAATGAATAGAAACTCGCGTTCTCGCTTCGCAACACAAACCATTCGTTCGTTGACGGACGGAAGATTGCCACATCCGTTTTGCCGTCTCCGGTGTAATCGCCCTGCACCGGCTTGTCGGCAGAGTTGCCGAACTGGTAAACGACGATTCCCTGACTGCTTCTCAAGAGCCACCATTGTCCGAGGTTGGGGCGATAGATTGACAAATCAGCCTTGCCGTCGCCGTCGTAATCGGCAACCACCGGAATATCGCCCGCTGCTCCGAATTGCTGAATCGTCACGCCGCCCGACGAACGAAGAATAAACCACGTCTGCGTCAAGGGTCGAAACACCGCCGCATCAGCCCGTCCGTCACCGTCATAGTCAGCCGGAGCGGGAATATCGCCCGCCGCTCCGAACGGGAACGAGTAGAAACTGCCGTCTTCACTTCTCAAGACAAACCATTCGTTGGTCGAAGGACGAAAGATAGCGATGTCGGATTTGCCGTCGCCGGTATAATCGGCGGGAACTAATTTATCAGAAGAATTACCGAACTGAAAAGCGCGATTGCCGCCGTCGGAACTTCGGAGATACCACCATTCGCCGGGAGCGGGACGAAAGATGGACAGGTCGGTTTTCCCGTCGCCGTCAAAATCGAACGGCGAACGAACAGTTGCTGAAACTTGTTGGAGTGAAATATTCAGATTGTAGTCATTTCTCGCTCCGTTATATAAATAAGCATTAAGATAATAAGTCGTCGAGCCGCCGGTTGCCGTGTGCATCACGGTTTCACTATTTGTTGAGGAATCGGAAGACGCTATGGGAGAAGCCTCATTGCCTCTGTAAAGCTGTAAATCAATATCACCGTTAATGTGAGTAAAACTCGCGGTTGCAGTAATCCGAAAACCTGTCGGAACAGTAACGACATACCAATCTGAATCCTGCCATTTAACGATTAAATTCGGAAAAGAACCTTGCCCGATGCCGACGGCGTTGTTGCGCGTATCGTTGCCGTTTCCGGCATCAAAGGCATCATCGCTGCCGACTTGTAGATTTGGAGAAATAGTTTGATAAGTCACGGCGAAACTGCCATATGTATCACGCGGATTGTTGCAGCCCACCGTTCCGCCATTCAAACTGCCAACCAGACGTGCATTTGTACCGGATCCCTTCCAAATTCCTGAACCGGATGAGCCGCCTTCAGTAATGCCTACGCTCCAGCTAACGCCGGTAAAATTTGCACATGAACCGGATTGGCTTGAAGGACAAAATCCGGAAATTACACTGCCGGATGAAAAGCGTTTGTATGAGCCGCTCGGATGATGAATTCCGACGACCGGAGTGCCGACTGCCGTTGTTGCCGCATCCCAACCGGAGTAAGTAAGTCCTTCGCGCAGAGGAATCGCGCCCCGAATTCTAACCAACGTAAAATCGCTCGCCGTTCCCGTGTTGAGCAGCGTTGCTCCGTCAGAATAGGACAACGCTGAAGATGGAAAATCTCCGCTGTTGTAGAACCAGTAAGTTCTGAGTGATTGTGCTTGCGAAGCGGTAGAAATACAATGATTTGCCGTTAGCAAAACCGGGTCGAAATCACCTGCTATTGTATTAAGCAAAGTTCCGGTGCAGATAGCTTCGCCGCCACTTACGACGAACCGTAAATGCCCGACTGATTTAGCGACTTCGCTCCATTCCGTCGGCACGTTGACCGCGCATGCCGGAAATTCTGGTGGACCAAACATATTTTCAACTCCGCTCTTAAACGGGTCTCGATAAATGTGACTGACTTCGACAATCTGAAACGGCAATTTGTTTTTCGTCAGCCCGTTTTCATCCGGCGCGAAATATTCGACAATTACGCTGTCGCCTTCGACGGGCGGAGTCCAAAAGTCGCCCGTATCCGAATCGCCGCGTTTTTCATACGGACCATAAACATCATTTGGGCTTACGGCGGAATAAACGAAAACTTTTGCGCCTTCTGGCAAATCCATTTTGTTAAATCGCAGCCGCATTTGGATAGCGGCTTCAGAGGTGATTTGGGCAACCCAAACTTTGCCGCCGCCGACTGTGAAAGAATCTCCTTGAGAAAATTTGGAAACTTGTCGCTTAAGTTGGCGAACCGTCCCGATTTGCATTCTTTTTCCTATTGAAGACGATGCCTTTTGCGCTTCGGTCAATTTTGGTAAACGAGTTGTTTTGCTCGCGTCGGGTTTAATAAATTCATATACGCGGCTCAACGGCAGTTCGCCGTCCGGTATCTGCTTTTTGGGCGTATCTGCTTTGCTATGGTCGGTTGGTTGTGAACTTTTCCCCGGATTGGAAACTTGCGCCGCAAATTCGTTCGGAAATAAAAGGAGTATGCTGATAAACATAAATATCAGACTTGCCAAACGCAGAGGACAGTTG
>JALYQJ010000277.1 GCA_030855875.1 Acidobacteriota bacterium | reverse complement strand
GTTTTGCTTTTTCCAATACTTGTTTTTCCTCTTCGCTCATCGCTCTGACGAAGATCGGCTTTTTTTTCATTACTTGATTCTACGACATTTCACCTCATACCAACAACCTCGACAGTTTTTGCACTAGGAACACAGTGCACGTGCAAAAGCCACGTGCCATTAATGAAAATTTAGTTCTGGTTAAAACGGACAAAGCTGAGATACCAATCATTGAAGAAAAAGATACGCAAATTGAAGAGCGTGATGAAGAGATTGCCATTAGGAACACAGCGGGGGCTTATGAGGATGCCGAACTTGCGCTGGCGGCTTTTCAATCAGTTGGCGCGGATAGATTCGATGTAACATTCAGGAATGAAATATCAGAACGCACGCAGTATCACGAAGATGCGGACTTGACCGTAAAATTATCTCGCGCACTAGAATTAAATGAAACCAAAAATGTATCTTTTATTGTTCGACCACGCGGAGCATCTTTAATCCAAATTGATGATGCTGATTGGAATACGGTGGAGACGCTTTTGCCTTTTACTTTTTTGGTTGAAGAAACATCGAAAGACAATTATCAAGCGTGGCTGGCATTGCCGCCTAATACCAGTGAAGATGAATTGAAAGACACGCGCAGCCGCCTCCTCAAAAAACTTGAAAAAGCAACCGGTAACGGCGGCAGTTACGGCGCGACTAGATTTCCGGGCTCAATCAATCACAAACCGGAGCGGAACGGTTTTAGGGTGAAACTCATACTCGCTGAACTCGGCTTTTTTACAACTACTGAAAAACTTGAGGCGGCTGGTTTTCTTGCCGATGCAAGCATTCAAGAATACAAACCAAGCCCTTTCAAAAGAAAAGGTCACCCATCGAAGTTCCCAAATTACGACAAGTGTCTTGAAGCAAAAAAATTTGATCGCTCAAAAGCCGATGCATCGTTTTTAGCTATTTGTAAAGAACGCGGGATTGAAAGAGATGAGGCAGAAGCAGAACTGGAACAAGTTTCAGAAAGAGTTCAAGCAGAAAAACAAAACAGGCGTCCATATGCCTATTTAGGTCGGACAGCTGATTTTGTTTTTAAGGAAAAGAATTGAGCTTCAGTTTAAGCAACTATTTGTTGCAGTCGAATCTGGAACTTCGCAATGATTCCCAGACTCGATTTCAGCAAGTTTATGTAAGTCCAACTGTACAGCAGAATTCTTGGGGCATTTCCCTTGCCGGTCTCAAAAATCTGAATACGACAAGGAACTTACAAAAAACCGAAAAAAGAAATGCCCCATGCGCGCAAAAAAAATATTTGAGCCTGTTAATAAACAAGGGGGTTTTTTAATAATTAATTCCTGTAAATACTGGAGTGCTCAAAGATTGCATCTCCATAAATCCCGGAGTCCGGGAGCCCTCGGTGCGCTACGTTTTTTAATCCGCAACTAAAATAATATTAGTTTCTTGCGGTGTTTTTATTTATGCTGTTTGCGGAACACCCAAATGACTTCAGCGTTAATTTTACCCTTTATTTTAGCCTTATTCGGGCGATTGTGGATTCTTAACCCAAGCCCGCAGACGTATTCAGCATCAGGCAGACTGGCAATAAACTCATTGGTTAGATCACAGATTTTGTTCGTCTTTCCTTCGCTGTAAACGTCGGCTAAGTTTAGCGCTAGAAAGCCATTTGGTTTAAGCGCAGCCCAAGATTTTTCTATAACCTTACATAAGAAATTAGCAGTCCAAGTTTCGAGTGTTTTATAGCGCACCCACGATTGGTTTTCATCTGCCGTATATCGTTCACTTCGGTAGAAAGGCGGCGACGTAAAAACCGTATCAAAGCGTTCCTTGCCGAAATCTAAATCCTCGGCAGCCGCATTAATCATAGTAATCTCTTTATTGCTGCCGTATGTTTTAACTTGCTGGTCATATCCTTCAAATAGATTTTGGTTTGGGTCACATCCGAAATATGACTCGGTTTGCGGCGCAGCGCAAAAGCCCACTAATCTATCGCCCCATCCGGCAGAAAAATCCAGCACCTCTTTTGATTCCAGCAACTCATAAATTGCTTTGGCTGCGGACGGGCGAAACTGCTGCGCTGTGTAGTTGCGGAGTGCGATTGATTCTCGCAGAACGGCAGAATTAATCTCTTTGTACCCAAGCGTCCACAATGATTTAAGCCAGTTCCGTCTGAGCTTCTCATTTGTCCAAGTTTTATAAGGACTCGGCGCATTAACGGATGCACAAAGATTGCGGTTTGTTTGGTGGAAATAATCGGATGCTTTGTTTCCGCATGTATGCAGTTGAAGATATTTATTTTCTATTTGGAACTGGTATGAGTGTTTTGTAAAAACATCACCGGTTTTCCATAGTCTGCGGCAATCAAAGGAACGTAAATCTTGGAAGTCTTGAACTGCTTCATCAATTGATATTTTTCTTAATGGCAGCGGGAGATTGTAATTTTCAATTGCCGATGAGATTAAGTCAATAATTTTTTGTTGACTTAATTGTTCGTTCAAACGTTTCCAGCGGGCTTCGTTTATGGCGATTTCATCGTCTTTTATAATGCTATCTTCGGCAATCTTCATAACGATGATAATTTATCATTAACCGATAACGCATAAATAAATATGTATCTTCGATTCCGCAGTAGCCAACTTTCCCCACCCAAAAGCGATAACGCATTTGAAGAACTTTACCGGCAACTTCACGGACGCTTGCCGGAACAAGTAAGACCTCACACTAAGCCGAGTTTCACAGTGCAGATTTATTTAGTTAGAAATCAAAGAATCAATAAAAAACCAACACAAATTTATATTGGTGTTTTAGCAAATGTCAAAATTTACATTAACGAGCATAATGAACTTAATATAAACAATGATCTCTGGATACAGATTCTTCAGAACTTAGCAAAATTTGACGTTTCTCCCGATCTCCAACCACTTTTAATTAAAAAGGTAGAGCGTTATTTAGAAGCAATTAAAGTGTGATAAATAAACTAAATAGTTGTCTCGGCTAAAATATCGGTTTTAACGTATGCTTTGAAATCTTCGAAATTTGTAAAGAACTTAAATCCTGCGCGATTAACCGCTTCTTCGATTTCCTTTTCTTCATCAATGAGTAAAGCGACAGGCTGACTAAGCCCTTCCTGAAGCCCATTTGCCCAAGCTAAATCTATAATGGCGGTCAAGTCTCCCGTATTTTCATCAATTATTTCATATAGAAATTCGCCTTCGGGCAATCCCTGACCGACCACCCATTCATTGTATTCAATCAAAAGATTTTCCTCGTTTTCGTTTGTAATTCCGCCACCGATTTGCGTTGCGGTTCGTTCTAAGACCTCGGTTGTTACCGTTGGTTCAGGTATGCTGCCCGCCAGTAGCCCATCTAAAAACTTATTAGCGGCATCGGCTAAAAGCTCGCGGCGGGCAGCAAGAAAATCGTTATAATTCTCAACCTTCCAAAGATTTCTATCCATCGGAATCCAGTGCGATTCAATTGCGCCCGGATTTTTTGCGGCAAATTCTTCAAGATATTCAGACGGATTTTTATCGGTTACATAAAGATTGGTTTCCTGCGTTAGAAATGTGAAATTTGCGAGCGCATTCACGTCCTGTCTCGGATAATCGTATTTGTAAAGCAGTGCCTTCGGAAAGATGTGATGCACTTCTAAACGGCTTAACCTTCCGAGCAAATGATTTGATAACTCTAAACCTGTATTCCAATCTTTGGCGTGCCCAGTTCGAGTGAGCATATACAGTAACGGATAAAAACGTGCGCCTTTGCTCCAAACTAGAAAATCGCTTTCCCTAAGTCGCAAATCACCTCGATTCTGACTAAGCAAAGAAATTAGCCGATCAAGCGGGTTTTCTGTATTTTCGATTGCCCGAAGGTCTTGGCTTAAGACGCTTTCGGTAGAACCGGCGTAGCGACCCCAAAGAAATGTATGAATATACCAATAAAGCAGTTTATCGCGTTCTTTAGCGTCGGTTAATTTACCGCCGTTCTTATCCAAGTAACGCGCAAGCAGCGGAAACGAGTAACGACTGCCGAGTACCCTTTCGTGGTCAAGCCCTAGCCGAGAGGAAATTAAATTCAAAAGGTAGTCAATAGATTTTTCCGATTTATTTACGCCGTTTTTGAAATCCTCAATATCAACGTCGCTAAGGTGACTAAAAAGTGCTTCGCCGGTGACGATAGAATTAACACACCGCATTAACCATTCGAGTTTGAAATTATAGCCCGCTTGTTTCCATTTATTAAGACGAGTCTTCATCTCAGCGCGTGCGTCAGACCATTCGGCACAAACCTTTGCCAGTGCCAAATCGCCTTTCGAGAGTTTTGTCCCGCCGCTGTTTACGTCATTGAAAATATCAACGACAACATCAATGGTTTTGTCTTCGCCTGTAACTTCTTCGATGTGTAGATCAATTTGTTTTATATTATCTACCGAATTAAGGCGATTGATATATTTACTTAAATTTGCGCTAAATTCGGGATTTTGAGCGATTTGTCCGATCAGCTCGCCGGAGCCTGATTTCATTAAATCCGTAACATTTACCCAAAGCGGATTATCCTTCATTTTAAGCGGCGCGTAGAACTCAAAGATTTCGTCATCGAGATTAAAATAAAGCCCCGTAAATGCTTTGGCATCGCCCTCAAAAAACTTTGGTTGTTGCCCGCGTATTATTCCGTAAAGCGAAGTAATACGCTGTTGACCGTCGAGAATAAGTTTGACAGAACCGGGCGTTAAATTCCCGTCACCGCGTGTGCTTGTGTTTTCGGTTTTTGTAACCCAAACAAGAAGACTTCCAACCGGATGTTTTCGGTAAAGGGAAAACATTAGTTTCCGCACTTGGTCGCGGTTCCAGACATAGCCGCGTTGAAATTCCGGTAATGCCATTGCGCCTAAATCAATTTGGTCAAGTATTGTGCTGATTTGCATATTATTTTGAGTCAAAAAAGAGGTTATTAGATTCAGAAACGTTTTTTATAATTTCTAGTTCTCCAGCTTCAGCCTGTTCGCGTCGAACATCAAGCAATCTCCAATTGCCTTCTTCATTTTCGCGCCAAAACACCCTTGAAAAAACATTCGCGGTGTGCGAAGTTCGCCAAGGTTCAAAGGCTTGGGAAATTAAGGTGTAAGCGTGATTAATACTTTTTGCTTTTTGTTCAGGTAATGTGGGAATACTAATTGGACAGTCTAGCAATTGCGCTTTCTTAGTTCCGCGTAATTTTAGTTTTAATGGTTCGAGCAAAAAGATTTCTACAAATCCGCCATCTACGCCAGCAGGTCGCTCATCCTTTATAACTTTTTCTTTTAATGCTGCCGGAACATTTTTCAAGCTAACATTAACAAGTAATCTGGAGCCTTTAGGTAAAAACGCAGCCTCTGATTCTTTAGCCATCAGATAGAATAAATTCTTATCAGCAAAATCCGTTTCACCTAAAATTAAGTCTGCGTGAAATTCTTTGCGGAGGGCATTAAGATTAAAATCGTCGGGAAATATAACCGCGCCGTTTTTAACAGTTACAACAATTTTGATTGTCTTGTCTGAATCAATCATCTTCAGTTTTGCCTCCGTTGGTTGCCTTGAGGATCGCTTTAAGTTCTTCTTCCAATTCTGCAACCGCATCAATAGCTTCCCGCATTTCGCCGCCGTGAATAGTTTCACTCGAAGAGTGAACTGCTTCATTTAATAGTGTCTTTGAGTTTCTGTTGATTTTTTTTATTAAATCATCCGTTACAATCCATTCAGATTTTCCTTTTGTTCTGTTTTCTTCTGCGTTGAATTTTGAGGCTTTTTCGATTGCAGTCCATAAATCATTAGCTGAAACCTTTCTTAACTGTTCATTAAAACGAACGGCAACACTTTTACCCTGACAAAATTTCTTCATTATTTTTTCAAAATGTGAGCGTCCGTAAACAGCGGCAGCTTTGTAGTCATTGGCATCATAATAGGCATTAGCTTTTTGAATGTATGTTTTGGAATCTTGGACAATGGGAAGTTCCAGTTCGTCCGTTTTCGACGTAAAAAATTCCAACACCTTCCATTTGTTTTGAACTCGGCTTTTAACAATCTCAAACCAAGCGCGGTCATAGGTAAAGAAAAAGATTTGATCGTTAGGAAAATGGCTTTCAAGGATGTTGAGAATAGGCAGGCGGTTTGCCATATCCAAACCGATTAAAACATCGTCAAGGGCGATAAGGCGCGGCGCATTGTCCTTCGTAATAGGCAAAGAGGCGAGATATACGGAAAGCGCAACGGCGGAAAGTTTTGCTTCGTTGAGAAATTGATGGTGATTAGCCTCCTGTTTGGTGTAAAAATCAACGCTTAAATTGATGATTTGATTTTCAATGTTCTTGCCTGTTTTAATTCTATCTTTGCGATCTGCCGGATAATCAACGCCTCCAAAACGAATCTTAATCGTCAGATTTTCTTTGTAGAACAACTCTAAAATACTTTGCGCTTTGGCTTCGATTTCAGCGATCTTGACGGTCAAGCCGCCGTTAAATTCAGTGATTAAATCTTGAATCGTTTCCGATTGTCGCGCATCGTTTCGTTTTTGGATTTCGTGGTATATTTCATTCCATTTATCGCCAAACGTCCACGCGCCGGTGTCGTTGAATGAATTTGCAAGCAAGGTTTCCACGAAAAAGCGAAAGACATTGACGCTTCGTTCTTCCTGTTGGAGAAAATATGTATGAAGCAGTTTTTTATAATCAATAAAGCCTTTTGTTTTGTTGACGACGCGAATGTCGGCAGTTTGATTTTCCGTGTCTGTGATTGACCATTTGTAATCGTCACCATCGGAAAATTTCAGATTTACGAAGGTTTGGTCTGCGGGTTCTGCGAATAAGTTACGGAAAGGTGTATCAGTAATTTCTAATGCTTTATCCGAGGCTTCCAGAAAATCGTTTAATGCAAGAAAAAGCGATGTTTTGCCGCTGCCGTTTTCACCAAAGACAAGTAGGTTTTTGCCGCCGCCTAAATCAACATCAAGCGGCACATTACCGCGAAATGCGCGAAAGTTTTGTAACGTGATGCGCGTTATCTTCATTTTTCTTTACCGAGAATAATGCGGACGCTTTCGATTGAATCCAGCAGAAAGAGATTTTGCCGAACCGGATGATTTTCCGCGTGCAGCGTTTGATAAACGGTTCTGATAATTTGTTCGTTGTTGCTGCCATCAAGAGCAGATAGTTTTACCTTTTTCAAAAAGGCGAAAAATTCCTTTCCGGCTTCGCGGAGTTCGTCCGGCAAAAAGAGTTCATAGACCAAGCCGTCAATAATCGCTTCAAAATACGAAACGATAATGCTTGCGTCTTTTACAAAAGTGTTTGATTTGTTTTCAAAGAGCGGCGCGGCTGTTGGCGATTCGGTATTTTTCTTGAGAAACAAAATATATTCGACAAACTTTTCGATGATTTCCTTTTGCCAATCTTCCGCATTCGGGATTGGAATTTGTTTCATATAGTCTGTAAATGCTCGCAAATAGCCTCCACGAATTTTGTTTGAAATTTGAGAATAAAACCATTCGATTGTGATTGAATTGAGAAGTGCAAATAACCATTTATCGCTTATCGGAATAAAGTAACAAGTGTTTCCACTGAGATAACCTTTTTCGTCCCAAGCAAAACTTTGATGAGCATAAATGTCAGGATAGAAGATTTTGGTTTTTTCAAATTTGTCCCAATAAGCACAAGCGCGAAGTTCCCAAAAGTAGTTTCCTTGGTCATCACGTTTGATTAACTGACTGCGAAATTCGGAGCTATTAAATCGGTTGTAAATTGCTGGATAAGTTTTAGCAAATATTTCTTCAGCATGTTCTAATTTTTTTCCACTCCAAGGATGCTCGACATTACTTGACGATTCGATTTTTATTAAATACTGATTTTCAAACTTAGTAATCCAGCGTTTCACATCACGTCCACGTAAAAATGGTTTGAGAATTTCGCGGGATGATTCGTCTTCGGCAATCAAATCATTTTTCGTCTTTTCGTCGACTACAAATGCTTCGTTTAAACCTGTAATGATTCCACGATAAAATTCTTCATTAACATATTCGCTGAGTGTTGTTTTGCACGATCTTAGCTTTTCAAAAAGTCGCAAAGTTTCCGCATTTTCCAATCTCCAACCTTCACCTTTCAATTCTTTTTGCGGCACAGCAAAACCGAGTTGACGAAAACCTTCTTCAAAATCGCTGATAGTTTCATTTTGCGGAAACGTCCAAACCTGCGTTTGATTCGCTTTCGCCTTTTCCTTTTGCAAAACGATAATGCTGGCATACGCCGCCGCTTCGAAAACGGGCGCGTCACCGAAATCAATGATTTGCAGAATGCGCGTTTGATTGCCCAAAAACCGCCGCAAGCCTTCGCCGTAATTGGCGCGAAAGTATTTGTTCGAGGTGATAAAAGCCAGCGTTCCTTTATCACGCAAAATGTTCCAGCCGCGAGCATAGAAATAAACCAGAATGTCCGCCGTTCCCGCAAAGACTTCGGGAAATGCGCGTTTTAGTGCGTCTTTGTATTTAGTGATTCTCTCGGCGCGAACATAAGGCGGATTAGCAATGACAATATCGAAACCGCCGTTGTCGCGGAACACTTCGAGAAATTGGATTTCCCACAGGAAAAATGGCTTGGTCTGAGCTTCGGTAATGTTTTTACGGTTGATGTTCGCCAAATCTTTATCGGCGTTTTGTTCGTTGTCTATCAACCACAGTTTTTTGAGTTCAACTCGCGTTTCGTTCAATTGTTCAAGCGCGGTTTTGGCAATCTGTAAATCGCGCCGCAAATCCTTGAGTGATTTCGTTTCAATGTCTTTCTTTAAGGTTCGCTTGATGTTGCGTTCTTGACTAGCGATTTCAGCCTTGTAATTTTCAATCAAACTGGCGTAATGAGTATCGCGTTCATTTAGGTAATTATTAACGTAACGCAAAATAGCGATCTCCAAATCAATTCGCAATCGCTTTTTCAAAGACTCGGATTGTGCCTCAAAAAATTCGCGGTGCACGCGCTCAATTTCTCCGAAATATTCTTGATTCCGGCTTTGTTCAAAAAACCTTTCGTCGGTTAGCTTTGGCGCAGAATCTTTTTTGCGATTCTTGATAGCTTTATCTAGCTGGTCAAAATCGCGCATAAGTTTCAACGCCTTAGTTGAATTATTGCCTTCGGCTTTACGGGCTGCGAACAATTCTGCCCGCAACTGTTCAAGGAAAATTTCTTCCTCGCTTGCTTCAGTTTCAACTGTTTGCGGACGCCGCTTGAAAATGTCATCTGGAATGAGCCGCACGCCGCCAAACTCCTCAAGCAGCGAATTGCCCTGCATAATCTTGTAATCAAGATTAGGCAAAGTCCGTATCTTTTCGCGTTTCTGCTCGTCAACAATTAGAGATAGCCAAAGACGAAGGCGGGCAATATCAACCGCACTTGTCTCGATGTCAACGCCGTAAATCGAATTTTGAATCGCGTGGAGTTTTAACTGGTAAATTAACGAAAATTCATCATCCTCATTTTGTTTATCATTGATAAGCGGCGCGATTGCCTCGCGCAGCCGGACAATTTCTTGTAGTAATCCAACCGGAAACGCGCCCGAACCGATTGCCGGATCACAGATTTTTACGTCCTGTAAAAGCCAGTCAATTTCCGCCGCATTTCCAACGATGCTCGGCGGAAACATTTTCTTTTCATCAACGTTTGCGCCGCCTTGCTGATAATCAAAACTGCTATCGGCAAATGAAATAAAGTTTTTCAGTTCGTCAAACGTCGGTGCAGCCGCAACAATTTTATTACCAGTTTCACCAATCTTTAATTGCCGGATTTCATTGGTTTCACTTTTCAAATGGGCGGGACGTTTTTTAAGTGATTTGTCAGTAAAGTGAGTTGAAAGGTAATTTAGCAGACTTTCGCGGCACATATAATTGACAATGACACGCGGTGTATAGAACGTGCCTTTGCTGCCGCGCTCTTCTTTTAATAGCTGATTTTCAAACACGCGCCCAAGCATTTCAGGGTCAATCGCAACTTCAATCTCTGACGGTTCTGATTCGTTTGCCGTAAAATTAAAGCGGTCAAAAACGTCAAAAATTCCTGAGCCGCTTTCTTCGCCCTTCTTCTCTTGATTTGAAAAAACTTCATCCGGCAAAGGAATGTCGTATTCGTTCCAGTCAAATTTCGCTTCAAAAAGTCCGCCATTCAGAAAAGGAAAGCGCAGATCGCTATTACTAAAAATATCTTTTGTATGCTCGACGGCAAGCGCATCGTAAAAAATATGCTTTAGAACATCATTGAAAAAGCTGTTTGTTCGATTGCGAAACGGGGCATAATTTTGGTAGTCGTTCTTGCGGTTATCGAAGATATTTTTAAGAAAGTTTCTATCACCACCGCCGTAATGCTCGTTACGCTTTACGCCAAGCCAGCCTTTACGTTGCAGAAAGTAAAGGAAAATAATTTGTCCGAGTAGCTTTTTGGCAAAGTCTTTCGTCTTTTTATGCGGATCGTGCGCGTCGTTCGTTACGTCTTCATCTTCGAAAAACTTTTCCTTCCAATGTGCATCGAGGTTTTTGTTTTCTTTGCGGACTTTGATTAAAGCATCGCTGACCTTTTGCAAAAGCTGTTCGTAGCTATCGTAAAAATCCTTATTTAATTTATCAATGCTAAAGGCTTCTTCAATTTGCGCGAGTGTTGGAGAGGACTGACTTTTAAGTAATGTAAAAAAGCGATTTTGGGCTGTGTTTGTCTCTTCACTATCTCCTACTCGAAATGAATAACGCCGCGCTGGAGTGATATGAACAATTTCTTCTTTGAACTTTCCCTTATCATTTTGCCGCAAATCTTTTTCGAGTGTAACGTATGAAAATCGCCATCCTGTTTGGGCAAGATAGTTTCCATCATCGCCTTTAACGGCGTATGCGGCGAGAACGGCGGATTTATCAAACCCTCTTTCTGATTGCAGGTAATCGGCAACAAAGTTTCGCAAGCCTTTGCGGGCGCGTTCGAGCAATTCTTTGCGGCGCAGGTTGACGATTAAAACATCAATTTTTTCACCGTTAATGTCAGTGTATGTTCCTATTCGTTCATAGCTGATTACCTTGTCTTGAAACGCTTGGCGAACGCGGCTGCCGCTTAACTGAAACTCATTTGAGAAATCAACGCTCTTGAGCATTTGAGCGATAAACTCACCGAATCGCTTCCGGTCAAAATCGGATTCAAAAGTTTTTTTAATATGTTCGCGGGCTTGCTCTTGATTCATAAGTTTCAAGTCAAAAAATTATAATAAATGCTCTGACAAAATAACTTCTCTAGGTTTTACAGGATTTTTAATTTTCGGTTCTTCATTTGTAAGACCGTTGAGCGAAAGATTCTTTTTTAATACTTCCAAAATACCGCGTGCATCACCGATTTTTTCAACGGATTTCCAAACCTTATTAACGGTCTTTTTGGCAACTGCTCCATCGCCCAAAGCGTTAATTGCAGACTGCCAGAACTGATCTTCCTCTTCGGTAAAATCAAGCATTTGCTGTTTTTTGAAAACAAACAACCGGCGCTGGAGTTTGTTCGACACATCGCGGCTTGATGATGGCGCATAAACAGTTTCCTGATCGGCTTGCAGGGCTTTACCAAGTTCGTCTTGGTTCTTTTTCAGAAGCGAGAAAAAGTCTTTACCAACAGAAAGTTTTTCCGTGGTGTTTGATTCTATAATTTTTACCGCATTCAAAAAATCTATTTCCTGCGCGAATGGATTTTCGTTTTGCGCCAGATAAAATTTATCCAATTTACCAAGCCGGAAATAAGTCAAAAGAGCGTTACTCAAATTTTCCGTTGATTGAGCGGCGCGTGCTTTACGCGGCAGAGATTTAATTCGGGCGAAAAGCTCCTTGTCATTTTGCTGAACGTCTCGAATGATGTTCAAGTATTTCAATTCACTGTCTTCTTCAACTTCCGTTTCGCCCGTCAAGGTTTCCTTTGAGGATATGCGGTCAAATAGATTGAACGATTTGATTTCTTCGTTTTCGGTTAAAAGACGCGCATCCGAACCGAGCATTTCGATAAACGCTTCGATTTTCGCTTCGGCAGCTTCGCGCAAACCAATTTCGTTATTGCCTTCTTCGGATGGGAAAAAGTTGTAGGTAAAAACGCGTTCAAATTTAGTATCAACACGGTTGACGCGCCCCACCCGCTGCATCATTCTAGTAGGATTCCAAGGAATATCGTAATTGATAACGACGTTTGAACGATGAAGCGAAACGCCCTCCGCCAAAGTATCGGTTGTCAGCAATATGCGAAAACTATCTTTTGGGTGGCGAACGCGGGCATCAAAATTATCAATTACTTCTTCGCGCAAACTGCGGCTGGAACTGCCCGTAAAACACAAAGCATCTTCGTCTAATGAATCGGCAATACGCCGACAAAGGTATTCCGCTGTTTCCTTTGATTCAGTAAAAAGTAGAAGTTTCGTTTTTTGAAAAGCCGGTTCGTTTTGCAGCAGCGATAAGAATTTTTCCCATTTAGGATCGCGGTCAATTGTCTGCCAGTCAGCTCGGATTTGACGCAGAATTGCCAAATCATTCTGCAAATCACTTATAAAATCCGCATCGAAATCGCTTGCTTCATATTTCTCGGCATCTTCGGCTTCAATAAGTTTTTCAATCGCTTTTAAGTCTCCGGCTTCGATAAGCTCAAAAATTAATGCGGTTTTCTTTTTACTGACATAAACATAGCCTTTTTGGTAGGCAGAAATGAATTTCTCATAAGTCGTAATAAAACGTGAAAGCGTCAAACGAAATGCTTCAAAACTACTTTCTAATCTTTTAACCAGCAAGACCTTCATAAATCCGGCAAGGTTGGTCTGCGCTGCAGTGACGTTTTCATCAATTAATTCTTTTGGTAAATAAGTCAGCGGACGATAGCGAGCATAGGTAATTTTTTTAGCAATGCGTTCAATGGTCAGTCTGAAAATTTCATTCTCGCGTTTTGAAAGTTCGTAAAAAACTGCTTTTGGAGCTTCAACCGAGGGGAATTTCAAATTTTGTTTGGATAAATCCTCTTCGTAAAACCGCGAGATTTCACTGCGCGTGCGGCGAACCATTAAATACTTCAAAATGCGTTCACGAACCTCGCGGGCATTTTCACGCATCACGCTCAAGTATTCATCGCGGTCTGTAATGCGGTTAAGAGGACGCAGGCGGTTATTCAAATTGCGGAAGAAATTATCCAAGTTCGGGAGATTCGGTAATTTACTTGCGCGGGAATCTTGGAACAGTTTTAGCTGACTTAACAAATCGTTCGGGCGATTATTAAATGGCGTTGCCGTAACTAAAATTATTCTTTTGTTCCGGCATATTTTGTGTAGTTTCTCGTAAGTTTCGTTGTCCTCATTGCGAAAACGATGTGCTTCGTCAATAAAAACATTTTGATACTTACTTAAATCAGATTTCAAAATCTGGTCTAATTTACCGATTGAGTAAGTTTTATAGCCGCGCACGCCAAATTCATAAAAGACATTGCCCCACGCACCCGGATTATTTTCATCAACCAAAGCAGGCGGCGCGATTACCAAGCTTCTTCCTTCAAGCTCACGCGCCAACATTGCCGCCATATAAGTTTTACCAAGACCGACAACATCCGCTAAAAATACGCCGTTATATTCCTCGGCAATGCGTTTTGCAGTCAACACCGC